>JBFJZQ010000035.1:0-15818 GCA_041622015.1 Oleiphilaceae bacterium | reverse complement strand
GTGCCAATGAAATTGATAACTATCAGCGTATCGTGACCATTGAAGATGAATCCCGAGCACTTGAAGTCTCTATAGTGCACCTGTTTAAAGAGATGATTCAGCAAGGGGCCTTTGAATAAAGCTTTTGAAATAAATGATAAATACGTATATGTTGAAAGAAAATTGTCACGGAGTTTCTTTACACGTCATTTTTTACTGATTAAATGTGTATTTAACCCAAAGTATACGGGCAATTTTAGTAATCTTTCGCTAAAATAAGTGTGTTACACGGAGAGTCCTCAGGTAAGTGATCACGAGTCTTCTTACTAGCGAGTGCGCTCTATCATTCCTTTTGGTTATCCTACCAGTACAGTTTGGGGAAATAATGACTACAGAAACATCCAAGATAATATATACAAAAACCGATGAAGCACCGGCTCTCGCAACTTACTCCTTGCTTCCTATTCTTAACGCATTTTCTTCTGCGGCAGGCATTTCAGTTGAGTCAAGTGATATCTCTTTGGCGTCCAGAATATTAGCCAGTTTTCCTGAACATCTTACTGAAGAACAAAAAGTTTCTGATGCCTTGGCTGAATTAGGTGAACTAACCCTCCAGCCTCATGCAAATATCATTAAGTTACCTAACGTAAGTGCCTCAATTCCTCAGTTAAAGAATGCAATCACCGAGTTACAATCTCAAGGCTATAAAATACCGAATTATCCGGATGAGCCTAAAAATGATGAGCAAAAAGAAATTAAAAACCGTTACGCTAAAGTGCTCGGAAGTGCTGTAAACCCTGTTTTACGCGAAGGTAATTCAGATCGTCGGGCACCGGCTGCTGTCAAAGCATATGCGCGTAAGCATCCACACTCCATGGGCAAATGGAGCCAAGCATCCCGCACGCATGTTGCGCACATGCGCAGTGGTGATTTTTATGACGCCGAGAAATCTTTAGTTATAGAAAAATCTGGCAACTTGAAAATCGAGCTACATGAAGACAATGGCAAAGTAACGGTTTTAAAAGAAAAAACACCGGTGATTGAGAAAGAAGTAATTGATGGTATGTTCATGAGTACCAAAGCGCTTCGTAAATTCTTTGAAGAAGAAATGGAAGGCGCCAAGAACGCTAACCTACTATTTTCTTTGCATGTTAAAGCAACCATGATGAAAGTCTCTCATCCGATTGTTTTCGGCCATGCGGTGACGGTGTACTTTAAAGACTTATTTGAAAAGCATGCTGAAAGATTTGCTGAATTAGGTGTAAATCCGAATAACGGCTTAAGTAATGTTTATCAGAATATTGAATCATTACCTTACTCGCAAAGGGCGGAAATAGAGTCCGATATTCGTGCTTGTTATGAGCACCGCCCGGAAATGGCGATGGTTGATTCCGAAAAAGGTATCACCAATCTTCATGTTCCAAGTGATGTCATTGTTGATGCGTCTATGCCGGCCATGATTCGTGTAGGCGGTAAAATGTGGGGTATGGATGGTAAGCTAAAAGATACTAAAGCCGTAATTCCTGAAAGAACCTATGCCACTATCTATCAAGAAGTGATTAACTTCTGCAAGCATCATGATGCGTTTGATCCAACGACGATGGGAACCGTTCCTAACGTTGGTTTGATGGCGCAAAAAGCAGAAGAATATGGTTCTCACGATAAGACTTTCGAGTTACAAGCGGATGGTTTTGTTCGGGTTATCGATGAAGACAACAAAGTGCTCATGGAGCACCGTGTTGAGAAAGGTGATATCTGGCGTATGTGTCAGACTAAAGATGCACCGATTCAGGATTGGGTGAAATTAGCGGTAGAGCGTGCGCGTGATACTGGCATGCCAGCTATTTTCTGGTTAGATCCAGAAAGAGCGCATGATGCGCAAATGATTAAAAAAGTCACTACCTACTTGAAAGATCATGATACGGAAGGTTTGGATATTCAGATTATGTCTCCTGATCAGGCGATCCGTTATACCATGGAACGTTTGATCCGAGGTCGCGATACCATATCCGTTACTGGCAACGTATTGCGTGATTATCTGACGGACTTATTCCCTATTTTAGAGTTAGGCACCAGTGCAAAAATGTTGTCGATTGTGCCTCTGATGGCTGGCGGCGGTTTATTTGAAACCGGTGCAGGTGGTTCTGCTCCTAAGCATGTCCAACAATTTGTTGAGGAAAACCATCTTCGATGGGATTCATTAGGCGAGTTTTTGGCCATTGCCGTGTCTTTAGAAGACTTGGGTAAAAAGACTAATAATGAAAAAGCAAAAATATTAGCCGTAACCTTGGATCAAGCAACGGCGTTATTTCTTGAAAATGATAAGTCGCCTTCCCGCAAGTCGGGTGAGCTAGATAATCGTGGTAGTCATTTCTACTTGGCGCTGTATTGGGCCCAAGCCTTGGCTGCTCAAAATGATGATCCTGAACTGAAAGAAAAGTTTTCATCACTGGCCAAGTATTTAGCCGACAATGAAGAAAAAATTCTTTCCGAGTTGAATACCACGCAAGGGCATCATGTTGATATCGGGGGTTATTACCATCCAGATATTGCAAAAGTGACCAAAGCCATGAGACCGAGTGAAACGCTGAATAAAGCCATCGACTCGCTTTAGTTTTCTGTGCTTGAAAGAAAAACAGGGCTTTTTGCTCTGTTTTTTTTTGTTTGAAATAAATTAAGATATGCCGAAAGACCGCTCCGCGGCACCAGAGAATAACTTATGTGTAGCTTCGGTTGTTGATATAATCCAAGCTAATGTATCGCTCAATTTAAGGAAACAAGGCCTTGTCCCACGAATCCGAACAAACTGAAAGCAAGGCAGAACAAGCGCATCCTGATATTCCTGTTAAATCTCAAATTAAAGCAAAGCAGTCACGAAGTCTATTGAGATCCAGCGGCCTTGTTGGTGTCATGACCATGCTCTCACGGGTATTTGGTTTATTGCGGGACATGATTGTTGCCCAATATTTTGGGGCGTCTGCCAGTGCCGATGCCTTTTTCGTTGCCTTCAAAATCCCCAATTTTTTTAGACGCTTATTTGCTGAAGGGGCATTTTCGCAAGCTTTTATTCCTGTGCTTTCGGAATATCGCAGCACAAAAACCGAGAAAGAAGTCAGGCAATTGGCTAATTCTGTGGCCGGTGTGCTGGGCGGCATTCTGTTCGTCATCACCTTTTTAGCCATTATGGGATCCCCCTGGTTGACGGCACTGTTTGCGCCTGGTTTTTTGGAAGACCCAATAAAATATGACTTAGCAACAGAAATGTTGCGTATTACATTTCCCTATCTGTTTCTTATCTCTTTAACTGCTTTTGCCGGCGCTATTCTGAATAGTTATGGCTACTTTGCGATTCCTGCTTTCACGCCAGTCTTACTCAACCTAGTATTAATATCAGCGGCCATCTGGCTAACCCCTTTTTTTGAAACGCCTGTTATTGGTTTGGCATGGGGGGTTTTTATTGCAGGGCTTGTGCAGCTCTTCTTCCAGTTCCCCTTCCTGCTTAAAATGGGTCTATTGCCAAGGCCAAGATTTGATTATAAACACGAAGGTGTAAAACGAATTTTTACCTTAATGGTTCCCGCGCTTTTTGGGGTATCCGTCAGTCAGATTAACTTATTGCTCGATACCATTTTGGCTTCTTTTCTTCAGACAGGCTCGGTTTCCTGGCTGTATTATTCAGATCGCTTAGCAGAGCTTCCCTTAGGTATTTTCGGGATTGCTATTGCAACGGTGATACTGCCAAGTCTTTCGCGACAACATGCGAACCAGTCAAAAAAAGAGTTCTCGAATACCCTGGACTGGGCTTTGCGTATCGTGATTTTGATGGGGGTACCCGCCTCTTTGGCCTTAATCTTATTAGCTGAACCTCTGGTCACGGCTTTGTTCTATTATGGTGAACTTACCCAGACTGATGTCTTTATGTCTGCCATGAGTCTGCGAGCTTATGCTCTAGGTTTACTGGCTTTCATGTTGATAAAGGTGTTGGCGCCCGGTTATTTTTCCCGACACGATATGAAAACACCTGTGAAGATTGGGATATGGGCGATGTCTGCAAACATGGTGTTTAACTTGATGCTTATTTGGCCACTTCAACATACGGGCTTAGCGCTCGCAACGGCTATTTCGTCCTGGATGAATGCGCTTTGGTTGCTGACTGGGTTAATAAAACGCGATGTTTACCTTAAGGGTGCGGGTTGGGGTTTATTCAGCTTAAGAATATTATTAGCGAACAGCGTTATGATGGCGCTGGTTTATTACTTAAACCCCAGCACGCTTGAATGGTTTGCCATGTCTGTTGGGCAGCGCGCTGGTTGGTTGGGTATTTTGGTGGTATTGGGCGTGGCTAGTTATTTTTTAGTGCTACTCTTAAGTGGTATGAAATTAAAAGCCCTGTTACGCGGGAGCAAATCAGTATAAATCAACCAACTTGTTATCGTCGGTTTTAATGCAGTACCATCAGTCATTGCCCATGAGTGAAAGAGAATAATAATGAATAAATGCCTTATACACTCAGCTAAGTATGTCATCTGGATCGTTGTGAGTTTTTGTTTATTCCTTGAATCGGCTTTGGCCAGTACCATGAAAGTCGCATTCATTAACCCTACTTACCCAAATGAGCCTTTTTGGTCATTAATGACCGATGTCATGACTGCTGCCGCCAAAGATCTGGAGATAGAACTCCGAGTCTATTATTCCGAAAGAAACCGATTTAAGTCTCTTGAACTTGTTGAGGAAATTCTATCCTCTGAGCATAAACCGGATTATTTGATTTTTCATTTTCAGGCGCAAATGGGTGGGAGAATGCTCCAGGCGGCAGAACAGGCCAAGGTTTATTCGCTGGTGATAAATACCAGTACCCCTGAGGCAGATAAGCTTGATATCGGGCAACCTCGTGGGAAATTTAAATACTGGCTAGGTCATATCATTCCTGATGATTTTCAAGCAGGTTCATTATTAGCTGGAACCCTCATAGGGCAAGCCGTCGCGCAGAATAAATTCGCACAAGATGGCAGAATTCATACTATTGGCTTGACAGGAACCGGTGATAATACCGCCTCTGTTGAACGAGATCTCGGGATTAATAAAGTTGTCAATGAACGGAATGATGTACGCTTGCACCAGATTGTGAATGCCTCATGGGATAAGGATAAAGCCTACCAGATCACTAAAGTCCTAATGGCTCGATACCCTGAAACCCGTGTCATTTGGAGCGCCAGTGATGTGATGGCTTTGGGGGCTTCTGCGGCGCTGGAAGACTTGGGTCTTAAACCCGGAGAGGATGTCTTGGTGGGAGGGATAGATGGCGTCCGAGTGGGTCTGAGTGCCATAAAAGCGGGTGACTTCAATGCCAGTGTGACCGGGCATTTTATTGAGGGGGCATGGGCATTAGTTTTGTTATATGATCATTATCACGGGCAAGATTTGTTAAAAGAGAGAAATTCTATTTTGCATTCAAAAATGACTGTCGTCGACGCTAAAAATGTTGAGCATTTTTTAAATAAACTACATTCCAGATATTTTGATCAGTTTGACTTCAAGGCTTTTTCTTCCTTGCACAAGCCTAAATCAGCGACTTTGCCTTTTTTATTCCCCGAAGCTATTTTATCTGAAATGGGCAGTCAGTTTACTCAGGCTGAAACAACTCTCAAAGAGTGATGATTCACAGATAATGATATCTACTTGCACTTAAGTGATCTGAAGGTGAAAGCTTTAATGCTTTGGAGCTTGATAATTTAAACGCTCGCAAGAGCATGATCTTGGATTAGTTAATGAAAACAGTGGCAATATTTGTAGATGTCCAAAACGTCTATTACACCTCACGCCAGATATTTAAGAAAAACTTCGATTACAACACCTTCTGGGCTAAAGCTACCAAAGATAGAGCGGTGATCAAAGCCTTTGCTTATGCGATCGATCGAGGAGATCAGAAACAATATGAATTTCAAAATATCCTGCGAGCGATTGGTTTTGAGGTGAAGTTAAAACCCTTTATTCAACGTTCTGACGGCTCTGCAAAAGGTGACTGGGATGTGGGCATTACCATCGATGCCATGGAATACTCGCAAAATGCTGATATTGTGATTCTTGTGTCAGGTGATGGCGATTTCGATTTGTTGGTCAATAAACTGCGTATTGATAAAGGCAAGACTGTCGAAGTGTACGGTGTTGAAAAACTCACGGCCAATTCATTAATTCAGGCTGCAAGTGACTATATTCCCATTGATGCTGAACTTTTACTGGACTAAACGTTTATTCGCTCAGCACATATGAAACTTAAATTATTTATTTTTTATTCCCGAAGTGACATTTTCGTGACATTGATTTATAACTTTTTCTCTAAACAAATAACTAAATTATAAAAAGGATTTCAGTATGAAAAAAATACTCATCGGGCTGGTTATCGTTCTTCTTACTCTTGGAGGCGCGGCCTATTATTTTTTAAGTGATCTAAATTCGATTGTCAAAAATCAAATAGAAAAGCACGGGACAAGTGTGCTGCATACCAGCGTTAAGGTGTCTGATGTGAATATCAGACTGATAGAGGGTTTGGGTGAAATAAAAGGTTTTTCTGTCGCTAACCCTAAAGGCTTTAGTGAAAATGCTGCCTTAGGCTTTGACACCATAAGGCTCGATATTGGCACTGAAAACATTACTGAAATGCCCATTATTATTGAAGAAATTATGATCGATTCCGTGTCGACATTGTATGAGTTAAATGCTCAGGCAAAGGGTAACTTAAATGCCTTATTAGACCAGCTTACTTCCGGACGCTCGTCTGAAAGTTCAATAGCTGAAACACCTAAAGACTCTAGTGAGAGCAAAACGGATATGCGTATAGTGGTTAAAAAGTTAGTGATTAAAGACACTAAATTAGCCTTAGACTTAACGGCTTTAGGTGATAAAAAATATGATGAAGTATTGCCTACATTTGCAGTCAATAACATCGGCGGAACACAAGGATTGCCACCGGAAGAATTAGGCAAAGCAATAGGTAAAAGCTTGTTGGACAATATCATTAAGCAAGCAAAAGAAAAGCAAAAAGATAAGCTAGCCGATAAGCTCAAAGAAAAAGCCATGGAAAAACTAAAAGAAAAAGGCGGAGAAAAACTCGAAGGCTTGCTTAATCGTTTTGGTGGCTGAAGACTTTTTTCATTCTTATTTAGTGAGCAATCTAAAGTCTGTTAAACAGATTCTGATTCTTGCTAGATAAGCTTGAAATAAGCACTATTATAGATACAACAAAGTTAATCATTTTGTTAAGTCAGTTTCATTGAATTCATTTAATTTATTATTTTGAAAGGTAGTTGTATTGGATCGGATCCGAACATTCAAGAAGCAGCAAACAGGTTTTACGCTCATCGAATTGGTGATGGTCATCGTCATATTGGGGGGGGGGTCTCAGCGTTCGCGCTACCTAAATTTGCCGATTTAAGCGGCGATGCAAATAAAGCAGTGCGCAACGCGCTAATTGGGTCAATAAAGTCCACCATGGGAATCACTAAAACTGCTTGTCTCGCCCAAGCTACTTGTAACCCTTCAGGTGTCTTTCAGTCAGTAACGCTTGAAGGGCAAACTGTCTCAATGCTTGGAATCTGGCCGCGCGGCGCTAATAACGGCTTGGTTGAAGTCAAAGCTCAACGATTTTTGAACTTATGTTTCAGTGCCCGCTTTTGGGCTGGTGACAAGTTCTGAAATTTCTGTCTTAACTCCTGTCTTTTAGTGCTAGGTAGGCGATTAAATTGACTTAAATTTTGTTTCATTTTTTGTTGTTTCTCTGGCGATAATTGTTTAAATGCCTGCATTTTTTGACGCAGTTCCTGGCGTCTTTCAGGCGATAGTTGCTGCCATTTTTGAAAGCGTTGGTTAACATTTTCTTTTGCTTCCGGGCTGAGCGTTTGCCACTTTTTTACACCATTCAAAAGTTGTGTTTGTTTGCCTGAATCAAAACTATCCCAGCTAGATTCTAGAGGGGCTAAAACGGCGCGAGATTCTTCAGGTAAACTGGCCCAGTTTTGGGCAAACACATTGAATGATGCAATTAACAAGAGAAAGAGCAAAGTGTGTTTCATTGTATAGTCTCCTCTTGGTTTATTTCGTTGCCTAGCGACTTGAGTGAACTTGCTTCCTCAGCTTTGAGTTCTTCAATATCAATCGGTGTAAATAGTTGACCTTGGTCTTCGATGCTATCGGCTAAAAACATGAAAAAGGCTTCAGGGTCACTTATAACACTTGCAGCCTGTACTTGATCGCCAGCTTGCACTTGATGGGTGATCGTGACACTAAGCATAAAAGCAACTAACAACTGTCGGTAATGTTGACGCGAATTGTGCATTCCCCATGCTCTGATGAATATTGGTGTTACTTGCTTGTTCTTCAAATTCTGAACCCTCGCTAAGTGTGTCCATTTCTTCTGAGAGCCATAACGCAAACTCAAGTTCATCTAGTACTTCCAGCGTATCATCATCGATTTCACTCAATAACAGTAAATCATCAAAGGCTTGCTCTTGTGCAAGCAAGTTAGTGTTGTTTAAAGCAGGGCTACTTTGCCATTGAGGAAGGGCGATAATCAAGACAAAACTAAACGCCAAAGCCGTCATGATAGGAAAAGGCTTAAACAGGGTTTGCCAATTACTTGGCTTTGAGGCCAAGTTGAGCGCCTGCATTCTAGTGTCACGCAAGCGATCTTGGGTGTTTTTGTCAATTGAATACAAGCTTTGATCAAGTGCTTGTTTAGCGCTTTCTTGGATAATGCGTTCTTCATTATCTGTGTTCATGTTGATACCTTTTTTCTTCTGTCACTTTTTAGCAAACAAAATTATTCAAAATTAATTTGGTCTTTTAGTTTTTTTAATGCCCGTGCGTAATGTGTTTTTACGCTATTTTCATTTAATTTCATTGCCAAGGCTGTTTCTGTAATCGAGAAACCTTCCCAGCTTCTTAATATAAAACACTGTTGCTGTTGGATCGGTAAGGCTGCGATACAATCCAATAAGTGTTGGCCGAGTTGTTCACTCATGATTTCATTTTCAGGATGTGCTAAGTCGGCACTAAAGTCATGGTGTTGCTCATCTAGGTTTGTTTCAGTCTCAGATCTTGATAAATCTTTTTGCCAAAAAAATAACTTCTTTTTCAAGGTCTGTTTACGATGCCAGTCAATGATTCTGCTTTCAAGAATCTTGAAAAATAGCGGCTTCCATTGCTCCGCAGGTAAATGTGCATACTTTGTAGCGAGTTTGAACATGGCATCCTGAACAATATCCAAGGCATCTGCCTCACAATGTGTGGCCAGTTGTGCGATCCGAAATGCTCTGCGTTCGATGCTGATCAGAAAGTTTTCCAGTTCTCGCACGTGTAAATATATTCCTTTTGGGGTGGATTAACCTTGTCTGAGCCGCTCGCGCCAGCTCAGACAAGGCATGCTAAGTTATTCGTTTATAGCTTCTTCGTTGTTTGATGAAAGAAACACGGTGACCTTTAGCGCACTTAGGTTTTCTGTACTATCAGAATAATGCCCACTTGCCGTTAGGTGCTTAGGTTTAAGCCCGAGTGTTATTAAGGCATTCAGCTCAGTAATAAATTCGGCATAATCATTGTAAACATGGATGCCTTGGTCTTTTGCGAAGAGTGCATATAAACCGCTTTCACCTTCGCCAGAAATGCTGGCTACATTCATCTCTAGCTTACTTGACCCTGGTACGCCACGAAGGTGAAGTTTGCTTCTGGCATCGACTGTCGAAACCTGCAAGATATCATTGTTGCTTGTTAAGCTTGCTTCAGCATTGTTGTCCCACTTCACCATGAACTTCGCGGCATGTGAGTTGAAGTTAGGGTTCAGAATAGATAGGGCATCAAAATCCATCGGTGCTGAGCCAAATGCACTTGGGTAACCGCGCACTTGCAACCACTCGTTTGCTTCAATATCTGTTAAGTCTAGGCTATTTGTAGCAATTTCGTAGTTGTCTGGGTCTGCATCGTCTAAGGCGCTACTACCCGTTCCGGTAAAGTCGAAAACGGCGACCGGACGACGGTTGATATGCGTTAAATCTACCACTAGCGGGCTTTGCTGAACGACTTCACCGACAATACGATTCATCTTCATGCGTACGGCACCTTCACTGGCATCAAAAGCACTGTTGTTTTGATCGTAACGACCCAAGGCAATGACTTCTTGACCAATGGATAAGTTTCTAATATCAGCATCACCCAAGCGGTAGCCGGTCACCGTGCTGTTGTCACTCACGTTCATGGTGATGCTCTGGCGGAAATGACCAGCGGCGCCAGCGGCTTCTATCACTGCACCTTCAAGGGTAAGGGTGTTATCAGTACGTTGGGTGATCGTGCCTTTCAAAACATCCTGATTGTTCCAAGGTACGCTGGTGCCTGCAATCACATGGCTGGCAAGATAGGGTAAGTCATCACCTTTTACATTCACGCCATACGCGACAACCGGCGTTTTTGCCTCTAGCGAAGCCATGGCCGCCAGGCCGGTTTCAGCAGCATATTCCAAACCATTTATTTCATAACGAGTGTCGTCGCTAACGGCGAAGCTAAACTGTCCGAACTCACCTTCTTTTAAGCGCATCGGGCGCACGCTTAGTGTCACTTCTTGGTCATCGACATCCACAGAAGACATCAAACCTCTGACGCGATGTTCTCGTCCTATATCAAGTTCTGCTTCTGCCAACATGAAAGGTTCAACCGTGACCAAAGGCGGATCAAATGATTCAATGGTGTTTGAGGCAGCTAAGTCCAAATCCAGCGTGAGCTGTGATGTTTTACGCGGGGTAATGATAAGCGGTTTGTCATCATCCAAGGTCAACTCAACTTGAAATTCAGTGACTGCCGTGCCACTTGAATCGACTGCCGACGCAGTATAAGACATGCCGTTTTCATCCTGAATCACGATATTGGCGTTGCTGTAGTCCAGGCTAAGCGTGATGCTTTCATATCTGCCGGCCGGCACGGACATAATGGCAAAGAGTTCAGATAGCTCCTGATATTGCACAAAATCGATTTCGGTGCTGACGGGCAGAATATCGATCCGCGAACCATCTTTGCGGTTCAGGGTGACGGCATCTAATTCGATCTGGTAAGTCAGAAAATCTTCTTCGGCATCGGTGACGGCTAATTCAAGTGTGCCTGCGTCTTCCGAATTGTTGCCAGATGAGCCGCAGCCGGATAATGCCAGCAGGCTGCTGACCCCAAATACTAGGCCAAAATAATGTAGTGGTTTCATTGTTGCTTCTCCTAAGTCGTTTCTTTCGTATTAACACTCCCTAAAACGCACGACTCAGGAAAAAGTTTACAGTGGATGTCAGTTTTTTTGTATTTTTGTTCAATTAGTTTGAAAAAGTCGCTGGATAGGCAAAAAAGCTGAAATGAATAAGGTTGATGGAAAAGTGTAAATAGATAGCGCTTCCCAAGCTTTTTGAGTGTAAATACACTGCACCATAAAGTAGCCCAGCTAAAAAAATTAAGGCGAGCCTTTTTTCAGCGTCGATGCCTGTATGAAAATGAGCCAGCATAAAAATCAATGCCGTGAAGAAAATAGCCAGATAAGCCGAATATTTACCGGGTAAATATTCGGCTAGTTTGTCTTGAATGATCAGGCGAAAAAATGCTTCTTCAGCAAGGCAGGTGACAAATAAATTGAAGTAGATAAAGGCGAAGGTTAATTTGCTAAACTTAGGGTCCGTATTAGCCCCTATCAGCCAGCAAAGACCAAAGAATAGTATTAATCCTAAGGTAATAAACTTGGCATCTGAAACGGAAATTTTCCACTTTATCGTCTGGTTAAACGTAATGAGGATTGCCAAGGCTGCTAAAGCCTTATCTAAATTGGCATAAAGGTGAAAGGGTAGGCCAGACTGCCCGAAATGCTCACTTGAAAATACTAACTCATTATGAAAACCCGGAATCTTATGCAGTGCAAATAGTAGGCTTAAAATAGCCAGTACAAAAAAAGCCGCTCTTGAAAAGACAATGTTATTGCGCTCGCGGTCGATAGCACAATAAGCGCTAAGAAAAAGTAGAATGATAAAGGGGATGCTTGTGTGGCTAAGCGGTTCAAGTATCCAAGCAATGACCACAAAGCAAAGAACGATAAGAAGCGATCTTAAGGTTTTTTGATCTTGTCCAAAAAAAATGTGTTGCAGAATTAAACACCCATAAAGTGCAAAAACAAAGGCTGTGTTGCTAGAAATGACAAAACCCATTTGTATTCTCTTATTCTTAATCGTACTTGATGAATCGCAGAACTATATGTTTTGAGAGTTACTGATAAAGGTTTTTTTGCAGCAGCTCCTTAGTTGCTTTCAGAATTTCTTCTTTGTGATCATCCTCTAGTTTGAACCTTTCCTTATCGAGTTTTCTGATCAGTTTTTTATCCGCATGTTTACGAGCCTCATGCGTGGGCATATGCTCAGTGGCGGTATACATTTTTGAAAAAATACTAAAAGTAGGGTGATCATGTAGATGCGGTGCAACATGGTCAAGCAGCACTTTGATGCGAATACTGCCTTCGGAGAGTTCGACTTGCTCTTCGATCATGCATTGGGCAATCACTTTAATGCTTTCATGTGCTTTTAAGTGGGAATCATTTAAGTTCTGTGTTTGTTGGGTTTCTATTTCGACTTTTTCTGAGTTCAGGCTTTTAAGCTTCTTCCAGGATTTCAGGTTATACATGAGTAGAAATATGGCAATGCCTGTGCTGATTGCAATTAAAATCCAGAGTGTTGCTTGTGTCATGATTAAACCTTTAATTTCAGTTAGTGAGCAAACATGTAATCGAGTAATTTAAAAACGGTTTCTTTGCTTGACTGTAAGTGTTTTGTTGAAACAAGTTCGTCCAGCGTTTGGACGTAATTTCCTTCGGGTAAGGCGGAGCCTGAGACTCGATAAAAGACCTCTATCGTGCCCTGTTTTGCTTCAATATGGAATTGTAAGGCCCAAACTCGTGAACCAAGGCAAAATCCTTGATGGGTAGTGATGTCACTGGCCGCAAAACTGACGGCATTTTCAGGAAGATCAAAACAATCACCATGCCAGCAAAGTAGGGGGTTATCAGACGATAACCATGAGGCAATCTCATGGGTTTTACGGATCGGGAACCAGCCAATTTCTTGTTGCGAATTAGCGTAGACTTTTGCACCCATTGCATTGGCGATAAGTTGTCCACCCAAGCAAATTCCCAGAACCCGTATATTGTTGTCGATGGCTTGGCGTATAAAGCGTTTTTCAGCTTGCAGCCAGGGGTATTTATTTTCCTCATACACACTCATGGGGCCACCCATAATAACTAACCAGTCAATATCCTTGATGTCGGGTAAGGCGTGAAGTAAGTCAACGCGAGTGGTGTTGATCACGGCGCCTTTATCCAGGAACCATTCTGTCATTGAACCCATACCTTCGCTTTTGACATGCTGAAGTACGTGCACGCGCATCGGTGTATTGGTAGTCAAAAAAATCCCCTGTGCTGTGTTTCGAAAGACCGTAGCTAGTATAGAGTTTACTACGTAGGGTTTCCAAGTGAGTACTTTAAAAGCGTACTTCAAAAGAGCGTGCCAAGAACGAAATACAAGAGAGCGAAGCAGGGATGTTATTTAAAATTGTGTTCGCGCGGGCGGAATCATTTTTCAGAATGAGCGCTATACTTCAGGTCTCAGTGTTTTGAATCAGCTATTAGTAACCTATTAAGGTCATTGGAAAAGTGAATGATAAAAAGTTTATTGTTGTGTGTGGCGGTATTAATTACCGGCTGCGCTAGTTTTGATAGAACCCATATTTTACCTGGGCAGCGAGTACCCGTCCCAGGCTTTTCATTTACGGTGCCCACCGAAAGAGCGTGGACGGCTGTCGAATTTGGTACCAGCAATAAAATTCACTTGTTCCAATTAAATGATCTGGACAGTTATTCGATTTTGGTCTCGTTGAATCGTGGCCCTCGCTCGGGCATGTATCAGAATGCCGAATCTCATCTTCTCGCACTGAAGTATCATAAACAGTTCGAAGATAGTCCTGCTGGTGTTTTTGTGCTGAGCCATGATGAATGGCTTGAACCTCGCTATGGTGATCTATGTGTTCGTTATTCTTACAAGGCTGAAGACTGGCATGGCCGAAATAAGAAAGGCCCTGCTATGGTGGATCTGATTGGTTTAACTTGCGAGTATCCAGAACAGCCGAATGTTTTAATTAGAGTCGAGTTTTCCAGGCGATACGAACAACATGCCGAAGCGGTAGATATCACACCTTATGCAGATGAAGTATTTGCATCGTTCGAGTATGAGAGTGATTGACTTATAGGCTTCTGTAATTGACTTAAATTCCTCAGCGCCTGACTTTACTTGAGCTGGATGTATGAAGCGGTATTATGCTTATTTATGTTTACCTTATTTATGATAACGGTAGCTGCTAGGGGGCACACCTGTCCATTGCTTAAAGGCTCTAGAAAACGTGGCCGCTTCGTTAAAACCGACTCTTAGTCCTATTTCAGCAATGGTTAGGTTGTGTTGTTCAAACAAATTAATCGCCTGATCGCGCCGCGCATTGTCTTTTAACTGCTGAAAGCTGCTGCCTTCTTTGGTGAGTTTTCGACGTAAAGTTCTGGAGGTCATATTGAGTGTATTGGCCACCTTTTCAATATCAATTTCGTTTGCCTTATGCTTTTCTAATAGCCCCGTCACTTGAGCCGTCCAGAAGCCATAATAGGACTGCTTTTTAAACCATTGCAAAGGTATTTGTTGTAAATAGCTGGCAAGCTCTTTGGTATTTTGAGTTACGGGTAAGCCTAAGTATTTCGTATCAAATACCAAGGCATTGTATGGGCTATTAAACTCACACTGAGCGGGAAACATTAAGCGATATTCTTGATGGTGTTCCGGCCTCGAATATTCCAAACATACTTTCGTCAACGGGATAACTTGTCCGAGTAGCCAGCTACAAAAGCGATGACAGATTAAGAGCAGTAGCTCAATTAAGAGCGTCTTGGTCACTGGCTTGGGTCTTTTCTCATTAAAATTAGGAGCCAAACTCAATACAAGGAGTGAGCTGGTTTTGTGCATTTTTACGCTGAGCTGTTCACCCGTTAAACGGTAGAACTTGACGATGTAGTCCAAGACCTCTTCTAGGGTTTTACAGGTAATGAGATGTTCGGCTAATAAGCCAAACATCCCTATTTTTAGTTTTTGCTCTGTAAATCCTAATAACTCATCACCACTGAAGTGCCAACAATTGCGCACAAGTCTGTCTAATTGGGTGGCTAATATTCGTGCTTTTGGGTGGGCTAATTGTGCCGAGGTTAGCCCGGTACCCTTTAAGATTTGTTGTTCTTGCGAACCTAATGAGATGCCATTGGCGAAGTGTGTGCGGGCAAAGTAATTGGCAATCGTCAGGCGATCGGATAGTGAGTTTTCAGAAAACATAGCTGTCTGCTTTTAACAATTATAGTAATTAATTCGAGAATTATGGTCTTTTAAACACTTCATTCTAATTTATTATGTCCGTTTATGATAAGTATTTGACTGTATCCGTTATTGTTTCTGTAGGGCTATATAGTAATAATTCTAATCAATGTTCGATAAATGATGAGGAAGCTTATGCCTATTAGCCAAGATGCTGAACAAGAAGAAGTACAAATGTTTCAAGATATGGTCTTGCGCTTTTTAGATCAGGAAGTCTTGCCTCATTACGATAGCTGGGAAAAGAACCATGCAATGCCCAGAGAAATGTGGAATATCTTGGGCGGTGCTGGCATGTTGTTGGTCGATTTTCCTGAGGAATACGGTGCGGCAGGCGCCAGCTTTGAAGTGTGTCAGATGATTCAAGAAGAAATGTGTCGTTTG
>JBFJZQ010000034.1:0-16111 GCA_041622015.1 Oleiphilaceae bacterium | reverse complement strand
GCCCAAATTAGGTACTTGGTCATAGTGAGCTTCTTTGTATTATGGAATGTGTGCGGTTGTTCAAAGCATAGAAGGTATTCGATAGATTGGTAAACAATAAAAACGTTCATTTTTGTAGGCGATGTTTAAACAAAAAAACGAGCCAAGAGCAGAAATGAAAATACTTTTGGCTCGATAAAAAATGAAACTGTTTTTTAGGCGTCACTCAAAAATGACAGCCCTTATAAGTTATTATTCACATCAACAAAGACATCGGCATCGCTCAACATCCCGTTGTGACTAACATTCTTGGTTTGAATACTGGTGCCGCATTTTGCGCTGCTATTAGGCAAGATGATTTCATCGGCATCTGACCATAAAGAAACATCACAGCCTTTACCGTTCAGTGATTGAAGGAAAGACGAGTTAGGACGCATTTCAAAACACGCTGGGCTAATACAAGCATAAGCCCAAGATGTACCTTCATGGGGGGTACCTAAGGTAATTAACTTACTGGTTTTTCTAGATCCCCCTTCAAAGACACGATACCAGCGTGACACCAAGCCACCGTTTGAGTGCGCCACTAAGCGCGCTTTAGCCTGGCCTGTTGAGCTCAGTGCACCAGCTACAAAAGACTTTAATCTGGACGCGCTGGTCGTGTTGCTGCTGCCGAGACTGTTGTAGCCAAACTTATATAACGCACAGGAAGGGTGGCCAGCAGACTGTAAGCGGCTTTCCATTGTGTTGAAGTTAGAAGTAGAGCCTGAATAGCCATGCACCATCACGATGGGTTCTACAGCACAGCTCGTAGAGCCACCGCCACCACCTTTTCCACCTTTAGCAGCCAACGCAGAGTAGCTGGACAGTGCAAGGCAGGTTACTGCTAATAATGAGGAGAGTCGTATTATTATTTTCATAGTCGAGATCCTTATAGTTTTTGTTATTTAGAAATCGTGAGCTGTTATTTTTATAGTCCTTACTACTTTCCCTGTTAACGTTAAAGATCCCTTGCCATAAGTGTGACGAAAAACACCTGAGTGTTTTATGTGTCAGCAAGCTCGCGCATGTTAGTGATTTATACCTAGTCAGAACCAAGGTATGAATTAACAGTATTAAACAAATGAATAAAAATATTGTAGGAACTAATCATCTTGGAAAAAATGAGTCTCAGTTCGCTTTTTACTGGGGAGCGTCTTAAGGAGGCGATTACAAGAAAGGTTAGGTCGGTCTACATAGCATAAAATGAGCCTAATTAGGGGATTAGGCTCATCAAAACAGAATAACCTATAAGGTGTTATAAGTTATTTTTGACGTCGACAAAGACATCCGCATCAGACAGTAAAGCATTATGGCTCACGCTTTTGGTCTGGATGCTTTTGCCACATTTAGCGCTACTGTTAGGAAGAATAATTTCATCGGCATCTGACCAGAGTGAAATGTTACATCCTTTAGTGCCAAGGGATTGAAGGAAAGACGAGTTAGGGCGCATTTCAAAACAAGCAGGGCTAACACAGCCATAAGCCCATGAAGTGCCTTGATGTGGCGTACCTAGGGTAATCAACTTACTGGTTTTAGTTGAGCCACCTTCAAAGACCCGATACCAACGGGACACTAAGCCGCCATTAGAATGGGCGATTAAGCGGGCTTTGGCTTGGCCGGTGGAGCTGAGGGCACCATCCACAAATGACTTCAGTCTTGAGGCGCTCGTCGTGTTGCTGTCTCCCGTGCTGTTGTAGCCAAACTTATAAAGCGCGCAGGCGGGTTGGCCGTCGTTGGACAAACGGCCTTCCATAGTATTGAAGTTTGAGGTTGAGCCTAAGTAGCCGTGAACCATGACAATGGGTTCAACTGCGCAGCTTGTTGGCGCTTCGCTGCCACCGCCACCTTTTCCGCCTTTAGCTGCCAGCGTATAGTTGCTGGAAAGTGCAAGGCAGGTGACTGCGAGTAATGAGAAAAGTCGTAATGTTGTTTTCATTTTTAAGATTCCTATAGTTGTTTTTATGCAGAACCATGAGCTGTTTTATGTGCTAATACTTGGTTTCTGTCCTTTCTTATTAAGATATTTATCCCCTTGTCACAAAATACTTCAAGATAAATACAACAAGAATTTATCCTTCAGCTAGCTCATATCGTGTTTGACATGTATACCTGCAATTCAGCAGGTATCACGGCACACTATTTAATTATTCTGAGAAAAGATTGTAGGAATTAATCGTGTTGAATGTAGTGCGATCAGGTTCGCATTGAAAGATTGTTGGCTGGATGGAATTAAGCTGTCGCAGAGTAGCGGTTATGTTATATGTTTTTAATGCTTTGAACGCAGAGAAGCCTAATCAAGTGATTAGGCTTCTGCGGAGAAACTACCATGGTATAGGGTGCTATGTTAATCCTTATAAATTGTTGTTGACGTCAACATAAACATCGGCATCAGAAAGCATTCCGTTGTGGCTGGTATTTTTAATTTGGATGCTGGTGCCGCATTGAGCAGAGCTATTAGGCAGAATGATTTCATCCGCACCCGACCATAATGAAACGTCACAGCCATTGCCCCTTAGCGATTTCAAGAAGTCAGAATTAGGGCGCATTTCAAAACAGGCGGGACTAACACAGCCATAGGCCCAAGTTGTGCCTGCGTGAGGTGTCCCTAGAGTAATTAGCTTGCTAGTTTGGTTTGTTCCTCCCTCAAAGACACGATACCAACGCGAGACTAAACCGCCGTTAGAATGCGCAATTAACCGTGCCTTGGCCTGTCCGGTCGTGCCCAAGGCACCCTCGATAAAGGATTTTAACTTAGTCGCGCTGGTTTTATTGCTATCGCCTGTGCTGTTGTAGCCAAACTTGTAGAGTGCACAAGCGGGTTGGTCTGCCTGTAAGCGGCTTTCTATATAATCGAAGTTTGAGGTAGAGCCTAAAAAGCCATGCACCATAACAATAGGTTCGGCAGAACAGCTAGGTGCGGTGCTACCACCACCTTTTGCAGCCAGGGCTAGATTAGCATTGAATGCAAAGCAGGTAATGGCTGCTAGTGAGAAAAGTCTAATTGATCTCTTCATAGTGATTGCCTTTATTTTTTATCGAAGTGGTCAAATTTAGTAAGGTTATAATCAACCCGTGATTGAACATAATTTGTTTTAGGTAGAGCTTGATTAGACTATAGTGGGAGTTGTGATTGCTGGCTATAAAAGAGGAAGAGATGTTGCAATTGTTAACAGATACAATAACTTACGTTTGGTAATATAAAGAATTATAGCTGGTTCTGTTGACGTCTAAACTGCGTGGCGGTGCGCTATTGTAAAATAGCTTGTGCACTGAAAGAGCGTGCTGCTTACTTGACTTATCTCGGATGCACACTATAAAACACCCGAGTTAGCAGAGTGTGTTCAAACATGTGTTATCTTGCACTAAAAAGATTGTAGGAATTAATCATGTTTCTAAGTCTGCCTATGAGCGCTCGTTTTGCTATTAAAGTTGAGATAATAGTTAGATGGCAGGTTAGAATTGGCGTTATTGGTGTCTCGGCGAGTTTTGTCTGCTTGTAGATTCATCGAAACATAAAAATAAAAAAAAGACTTACTTATAATGGATCAGAAAACCTATACCTCTCTAATGTATCTGTGGGATAAGCGGACGCTTTACCTTGGGCCTTTGTTTGAGCCGATCTGCATGAGGAATGGCGCAGCGTCGATTGCTTTTGCGCTCACCGGAACGATGAAAGTACGTTGCCCCGGGCATCAAGAACTGGTGGAATGTAAAAGCTTTTTAGTACCACCGGGTACACCGTTTAAGGCATACACTGAAGACTACATTATTGCGAATTGCATGCTTGATGTGACGGGGCAAGATTATGCGATTTTATCCAAACAGATGATGCAACCGGGCGAAAACCTAAAAAATAATGTGTCCTTCGATATAAAAGATGAACAAGTGTATATCTCCAAACTTCAGGGTTTGTATCGTAGTCAGTATCCTTGGGATGTTGCCGCCGCCAAGCTGAATAAGTTACTCACGCCACCAGAACGAATCAGTGAAGCTCATCATCCGGTCGATCATCGTGTTGAGCAGATTATTGCCTTTATTAAATCCAATATTGATCAAAACTTGTCGGTCAATGTCTTGGCTCGACAGGTGAATCTGTCCGTCCCCCATCTGGTTAAAATCTTTAAAGCGCAAACTGGTGTGCCTATTCGGCGTTACCGTTTGTGGCACCGGCTTTTTGTGGCTTCGGTGTTTATGGCGAAAACTGGAAATTTGACTTCAGCTGCCTTGAATGCAGGCTTTTCAGATGCGTCGCATTTTTTGCATACTTTTCAGGATGTACTAGGAATGAAGGCGTCTTTATTGCTGAATCAGCCAAATAAAATAGACATTATCGTTGAGCCACAAGAATGAAAAATTGCCGTATAATTAAGTGGAACCAACCGCTATAAAAATTTTGTATAGCTTGATTTTAAAAAACACCCGAGATTGTTGCTGATCGAAGCATATCTGTGATTTTAATACTCGAGTAAGATACACCTTCCTCCAAAATTATTTAACTTGGTATTTCTGTGAACCTGATTAATATCCTCACTAAAAATAAACCTCGTTTGATTATGTTCGATCTTGATGGAACATTAGTCGACTCCGTGCCTGATCTTAGCTATGCCATAGATGCAATGTTGGAAGAATTAGACATGCCCAAAGCCGGTCAGGAACATATCCGGCATTGGGTAGGGAATGGAGCGGCGATGCTAGTGAAGCGAGCACTTACTGGGAAAATGATTCCCCATGAAATAGCAGAGAGCCTTTTTCACAAAGCCAATGCACTTTTCTTACGGCATTATCAATTGGTCAATGGGCAAAAAAGTACTTTATACCCGGGTGTGTTAGCTACCCTCAAAACACTAAGGGAAAGTGTGTCTTTTCTGGCACTCATCACCAACAAGCCTGAACAGTTTACGCAGGCTTTATTGGACTACCATCATTTACCCAAGTTTGACGTGCTTGTGTGTGGTGACACACTTGCAAAGAAAAAACCTGACCCAGACCCTATCTTGCATTGTTTGGATGTATTGAAGTGTGACGCGAATGAATCAATTATGGTGGGAGATTCAGTGAGCGATATTAAAGCCGCCAAGGCAGCGAATGTGCCGATTATCTGTGTCAATTATGGCTATAACCAAGGTGAAAACCTGTCTGATTATTATCCGGAGTTTTTGATTCATTCATTTGATGAACTCGTTAGTTAGATTTAGTCACAATATCATCTTGTCTGTTAATAATTGTGACATATTTGTCCTATATAAAGTGGAATTACAAATGATGAATTAGACTCAATTCATTAGTAGAAGGTCTTCAAATAAAGTGCTGGCTGCACTTTGCATTCAGAGAATAACAAATAAAACACTTCAACACGGCAACTTAAGCACTTTCAACCTTATTGATGATCAGTGGTTCGGCTTCTGCCACCATATTATCGGGCGGTTTAAATGTAGACAATGGTTATGCGGCCTACATTTCGACAGCTGACAATACACAGGGGAATCTAATTTCATCGGGCAATAACTGGACATCAACCTATAGCTTTTCGGGTGTTGACTTAACTGCCGGCTAAAATTACTTCTTACATATTTTTGCTTATGACCAAGGTGGGATAGCAGGTTTTCTCGGTGAGTTCAATTTAACTGGCTCGGACCATACCTTTTCAAATGGCTCAAGCAACTTAACGACCAATACTGTGGATTGGGGTGTCAGTACAAGTGGCTGGAACAATTATCAAGATGCGAGGGGTTTAGGTTCAAATGGTGCATGGCCTTGGGGAACAAGACCTGCCATTGACACAAGTGCAGAATGGATTTGGTCGGCTGATGCCCATAACCATATCAGACTTATTTTACGACAAGCATTTCGGCCTCTGCTGTGCCAGAGCCCAGTTCTATATTTTTAATGGGTTTAGGTTTTGTGGGTTTAATGGCGATGCGTAAAATAATGAAATAACAATTTCGACAAGTTTAATGAATTTGAGCCAGTCGTATTTGAAATACACTGGTTTGAAATTCACTAAATAACTATTACCTAATAGTATTGTCATCATATAAAGAGCCTCACTTGAGGCTCTTTTTTGTTATAGGCTATATGATATTAAGGACGGCTCGATTTAGTCTTTAGTGAGATTTCTGGGAATCCTATTTACTCATTAGGGTTTTTGCAATAGGGCATTTATTTCAAGTTCTGCATTCGTTAATGTCTCATCAATAGTGAGTTTACCTTTTAATAAATCCGTAATTTTATTGACCATAATTTCATTACATTGCCATAGTTTTGGATGATTAGGGTAGAAATTGATTTGATCAATAATTTTAGAGTAGTCGTATCGTTTCGCTTGTTTCTGATATGCCTCTGAGCTAACAACTTGTTTATTGGCAGGGACATGTCCGGCTTCGGCCCAATTCGCACCGTGGTCGGTAATCCATTTAGCAAATTTAACAGCGGCGATCTTTTTTAATTCATTTTGCAGTTTTGGTAAAATTAAAGTATGGGAATCTCCCCAAGTTGCTTCTTTGTCAAATAAGCGTGGTATGGTTGTGGCACCAAATTCTAATTGATTTTTTTCTTCAAAATAGCCGGTCGCCCAAACCCCAAAAAAGCCGATAGCGGCATGACCGAACTTGAACATATTATAGGATTTCAAATCTTGAATATCTGTTGGCCAATAACCTTTATCTTGAAGCTCAACAAGTACTTTTAGTGCTTGCCTTGCCTTAGGATTGTTGAACACTGCTTTATTATTTTGGATATAGTGACCGCCGCCTTCTATCTGACTATAAAAAGCATACCAAATCCAAAAAGGGTATATGTTTTCAGTGGCAGAGATTAAGGGGGATACATTTTCTGGTAGTTCTGACTTAAGCGTTTTTAATAGTGACATGAAACCATCAAGGCCGGGCGCCATCAAAATTTGACCTTCACTTCCAAGTAAGCCTGCCTTCTTAAGGTGTTTTTTGTTGTAGTACATGACTAATACATGCGTATCTATCGGGATAGCTAAATATTTATCTTCTCTTATTACTTTTGACAGTGACTTTTCAAAGAAGGCCTCCCAATGGATATCTGCAAGCTTCGCATACGGTTGAAGGTCGGTTAGTAGTTCTTTGGAATATAACTCTTCAAGGATAGATGAGTGGGCAATGGCAATATCGGGAGATTGTTCTGAATTAAATGAATTTTTTAAACTGATATAATATTTCGACCACTCAATCAGCTTCATATTGACGAAAGTTTCATTTTGAATTTTGTTGAAAGTTCTGACCATGTCGGCCATTGGCCGTGCATCAGTGCCACTAAAAGGAATCCAGTAAACTAGGTTGATTTTGTTGTTTTCAGTAGTGTCAAACACACTGGGTTTGGCTGTTTCAGCATAAATGTAAAATGAACTCACTAACATCCAAAGCAATATCAGTGTCCTTGTGTCTAAATTTTTCATTCCGTTTTCCTGACAAGGTATTGAAATGGGTAAGATTCTAATTCTCTTAGAAACTTGTAGGCGCTGTTGTATTTCTAGTTGAAAGCTTGAGTTTAGAAGAACGTGTGGAAGTAATTGCACCCATTAAACTTTCCGCTTTCATTATGATGATGCCAGTAGATTATTTGCCGGTACAGTGTTTAATTTTTTATTGTTCTATTTTAGTGGAAGCTAGCAATTAAGCCAGATAGCTTAAATCTGAAAAAGTTTGAATTGAGTCAGGTAAATCAGTCCTGATATTGTCTGGTCAGTGCATAGTGACATATATTGTTGTTTTGAAAAAAGTGTTGTTGAATTAAATAAATTGTGGCCAAGCTAAGTATGGGAAAACAATGAAACAAAATTGGGCTATCTTCGCCGCGTGTATTTTTATTTTTCAAACTAGTCTACTTAGAGCAGATCAAACCTTTGTCGTAGCATGGTCTAAGTCAGAAAGTTATTTACAGGGTCAAGACCAGCGACATGTCTATGAGCCTAAAATCGGCTCACTTTATTATTCCTATTCAATGCTAGAGGGTTGGACTGTCGGTGCTTCACTATGGTCGGGCAATGCAGATAAAAAGATCGGAGAGTTTAATTTTGAGTTGCATCAAGAACATTCAGGTGGAGCCGTCTCTTTAAACTATATCGCAGGTAATTGGGGCGTCAATTTAGGGCTCAGCCAAGCCAATTCAGAAATAGCAGTACGCTCATCTACCTCGATGTTTTTTTATAGACAGCAGAATGAACTAAACGATTTTAATATCTCGATAGATTATCTATTTTCGTTTGAACGTTTCGAGATGGTGCCAAGCATCGGCTTGGGCTTCCAAACAAGCAATATTGATACGCAAAGAACAACGATGCTGCCGGGTAGTTTCAGCATAAATGATCAATTCAATGAAGATCAAAAAACTACCTATAGCTTCGCTGGCTTTAGTTTTAATACATGGTTTGACCTAGGGCATGAAGCTTATTTGCTCCCCGCAGTAGACCTTGGCTGGAGCGAGATACTTAGCGGTGAGTCTGCGGCGTATGGAAGTCGAACCAATAAAACACTCGGTAAACAGCGCTCTTTTGGTCATGGTAGTTCGAGTATCCAGGCTGATGGTTCGGGCTATGTCGGCTTTTCATTGGCGTTGCTAATCAAGGCCTTTCAGGTAGGATTAAGTTATACCCAGACTGTGGATGTAGAGGAGAATACCGAAACTGCTGCGGTGGACGTTGGGGTTTCTTTTTAAGCTTAAAGCGTTATGCAGCGAAAAAGTTCACTCTTGGGGTATTCATTTAATTAGTACTGTTCGGTTTTATTCTAATAAGTTTCAAATAGCGTTTTTTTATAATCTATTTCGGACCAATGCTTTTAGATGCTTGATAAAATCCCGCCTCAAAATTTTCGTAATATTGATTAACCACTCCAGCGTCTTTCAATTCTTTCAGAGCTGAGTTGAATATGTTTAACAAACGCTGACTTCTTTCGCCATCACCTGAGAATCTCACTGAATAATCTAGAGATAGAAGTGGTTGAGTGTAATAGGTAATGCTATCACTAAGTTGTTCTTTATATTGGGTATTATAGGTATGCATGCCAGCGCGTTTATCCATAATGAAAACATCGAATCTCTTGGCAGCTAACATCGGAAATAGGAGTTTTGCACTGGGAGCAATGACTTGTGAGATGAGTTTTTTTTCTAAGGCATTGCGGTATTCGTCACTATATTTATAAGATAAGGCCGCCCCAAATTTAAGCCCATGTAGATCCTTAAATTTATCCCATTTAATTTTGTCTTCCTTACGGTTTCAGTATGGGCGAATGTGCTAGTGATCGAGCCAAAAATGCCGAACCCCGTGAGCAAAGTGATAACTAAAAAATGTCGCATACTTATTTGTCTGTCATGGCAGCGTTTTGGCGGCTTTCAAACAAAAAAGGGTAGCACAAAGAATGATGTTTAAATATCTCCTTGTTACGGGAAAGTCGATATAAATAACGAGTAGAATAAAAGAGTCTTTTTTTCAAAAGACACATTTTATAGCTTAATCATCAGACCATAAGCACGCTTAGCCTCGAATGGATTGAACAGCGAGTTTTACTTGTTCTTTATAAGTGAAAGATTGCTCTCTTAAGGCTTTGATTTTTTGTTTTTTCTGGCCTTCAGTAAGAGAGTTATCTTTGTGTATCGAAGCTTGTTCTTGATAAAACTCATTCATTCTTTGCTGCCAAGACGGTGATTGATCTTCTAAGTAAGCTAATCTTTCCGCGACTTTCTCTCCATAGAAATCTTTTCTTAATTCAAATATTTCGGTTTCGTTGTTAGCGCTTTGTTTGAGTGTGGAAATTTTACGTTCGAGACTATTTTTCTCTCGCTTATAGCGCATTTTTGTAGCTAATTCAGAAGGTAGTTTTTGCTCTGCTTGGGCAATTTTCTGATCTTTTTCAGCTCTGGTTAAGGACGAATTAGCATTTATTTCTAATCGCTGCATAGAAAAATCATCGTATTGTTCTTCGTAACCAAAAAGGTCTTGGCTGGTTTGTTCCCCTAAATACTCACGGCGTGTTTTTTTTCGTTCTTCCAGGGCAAGTTTTATCTGGATTATATTTGCCTCGTCACTGAGGTTGGTGTTATCTGAAAACTGCTGTACTTGTAGCTTGTCTTTGTAAGTTAAATATTGCTCTGAAATAGCTAAAGCTTGCTCTTTCGCTGGGCTGGGTAAGGTGAGTTCTATATATTCTTTGAGTCGTTCAATGGCTTGATCTGTGCCTTCACTGTCTTTCGCGAGTAAAAAAAATTCAATGAGGTTTTTAACTTTTTCATTCACGATCAAGGCATTATTTGCATCGAATGCTAACTCTTCTATCCGAACATCGGTCATATGTGTGGGGAGTTTGCCAAAACGAGATGCGGCTTCATATTCTTCGGTCGTGGCAAAGGTGTTTGAATACTGACTAAAACGCTCAAGCGAGAGAGTGTCGTTATTGCTAGAGGGCTCTTTTAGTTTACGTGTATCTATCAGAATAGCTTCTTGCTTTGCTGTGCCAGACTCTTGGTTTGTTGGTCTATCAGGAAAAGCGGATACTGTTGACAAGTCAGAGGGTGCATCTGTTAGAACGTAGGCACCACATAGTATAAATATTGCTGCAATGCCTATACGTGTTTTTTGTGTATTCATGCGTGCTTCCTTAAAAAATCCAGAGCAAAATTGCTCTGGATGATTTTCTTAACGAGTTAACTTACAAACCACTTAGCTGCAAACGGTTTAAGTGAGTTCTATACACTTGTAGTGGATCAGCAGCGCCTGCGCCGACTAGACCAAACAAACTGTTATGCTCATCAATATGATTCCAGCCCTGAAAGGTGCCAATGTGTTGACCAAAAGGCGTACTTTCGACCGGGATGAAAGAATCAGATGCTTTGGTATAGCCTTGATCTCGCGCAACCGCATCACCTGATACCAAGTCGGCTCCGGTATCGCCTAAC
Source organism: Oleiphilaceae bacterium (assembly GCA_041622015.1). Lineage (GTDB taxonomy): Bacteria > Pseudomonadota > Gammaproteobacteria > Pseudomonadales > Oleiphilaceae > PZPK01. Next base: position 5,176 of record JBFJZQ010000034.1, on the reverse strand, counting down.
CAAGTCCAAAAATAGTCTCCCGTGGTTCTTTCGCCTGGAATCGGAAATAAAGAACTCATGACCAATAAAGCTACATCGCTTAATTCTGTTGGGTTCTCACCCGCCAAGACGTTAAAGCCAAATTGGGTATTCCATGGAGCAGAACCTGTAAAAGAGAAATAACGAATGGCATGTGGGTCGTTGGCATTTTTAACGACACCTAGACCATTGCCATAAACTGCTGTTGAGTTGTTTAAAGCTGCTTGGCCATATTGCGTGGTGTTGGCGCCAAAAGCTTCATTGGGCGAGTCAGCAAAATCCAGCGCGATTGGTCCCGTTGAGAAGGTGTTGATAAGGCCAAACTCACCTGTTTGGTTGTTCATGCCGTACTCAGCACAGTCATCAAACTGAACGGTGCCGTTGATGGTGTCCGGGAAAGGAATATAAGGTGCATTCCCAGCAAGTGGCGCTTCAATAAAATATTTGCCGCCACTGGGAACACCCACGCTTGGATAGCAGCTATTGAATTTAGCCATACCTTTTTGTGAAAAGCCTTTGAGTACCGAAATAATATCCTGTTCTGGGTAGTCACCCGCATGACCACTTAATAGTGCTGTTAGCCCACCTGCAATATCGCCTATCAGCATATCGACCACGTATTTTTCGAGGAACTTGCCGTATGCTCCCCAGTTTTCGAGTGCCCACATGGCGCCGTCTGCTGTGGGGGTTCCAAAGTGCGGACCAGCGACTGTTGTTAGTGAAGCCACTTTACGGTTATCGAGGTCACCAAAAGCTTTCGCCAAGATGTTAATCGCCATGCGTGATGTCGTGGCACCGTGGCTATGCGCGATTAAATTTACTTTCATTGCGCTGTCTGGTTCAAAGAAATCATCATCATTGATGATAAGAAAATCCAAGACTTTATTGGCTAAGTCAGCTCCTCTGTCTTCAGTATTTTGCCAGGCAGCCATAGAGACATCGGCAACGGCTTGGTCAGAGGTTTTTCTAATTTCATCGGCAACGCGATAAAAATATTCCATGCCGAAAATGTCATCCCAAGCCATAACGCCAGGGACTAACATGATCGGATTTTCCGTTTGTGTATACCCGGGAGTAGCAATGTTTAAACTAACGGTGCGTGAGTCATTTTGACCGCTATGATTACAGCCAAGTAGGTTGAAAAAGTAACGACCATCATAACCTCGGGTGGTCATTTTTAGTTGATGCTGGCCGCTACGGTGAATGGCCTCAAGTGTCGCCTTGTTGTCGTGATCAAAGTTTTGCCATTCTGAACTACCAGCTTTTTTGAAATACCATTCCACATCGGTACAGGATGTACTGCCACCGGTATAACGAAGTGATTTTTCCTCGCTTGCATTAATATTAATGCTCGATGAAGTAACGTTTTGTCCATCTATTGTAAAATTGGCAGCACCGCCGGCATAACTGAGAGAGCTGATGCCCAAAAGTAAAAGCGTGCTGCTGAGTTTTCTTCTGAAAAGTAATGGGGTGTTTTTTATATAGTGCATGGGTTTGCCTCGAGAGTTATTTTTATAGCGATTGATAACGGTTTACGATGCAGTCCAAGAAGCTTTAGCTTCCCTGCTAGCGTATATCCCTGCGATGAATCAATACTCTTTTCGTGACTGTGCATATCTTGGATATGACAACGAATAGACTTCAGTATTTGCAATGAATTCTCTTAAGTGAATTTGGCTAATTTTTTATTAATGGCGCGCGGCCTTACTCGCAATATCACTTATTTTTTGGGTCACTGCTTTAGTGCGTAAAATGCACCTTTGTTCTTGCGACAACTGGACGATTTCAGTATAGAGAAGGGGGTAAGTGAAGGCGCCCGACAAATGGGGTATGAAATGAGTTTATGTGAAATAAATCACGCAAAAAATGTTAGAAAGAGAACTTTTATTTTCGGCTAGAACTTAAAATAAAAGCCTCTAAGTCTTTATCTATGCCCAAGATATGGCGAGAAAGCCATTCTCTTAAAAAAGTCGAAATAGTTTCTCTCATCTGAATATCAAATTCAGCAGGGTTCTGCATCATCACTTCAAGTTCAGTTCTGAAGCGATTGTGTGCTGCAATGTGCTGATCTATTTTTGGGTAGTTGAGTTGAAGCATATAGGCCTCTTCAAGGTCAAAATGACTGACTGCAAAATTAGTCAGTTTTGTGAAGATTTCAATACTCACTGAGTCAGATTTGAGTTCATCAATAAGTTCAAATAACACCTGATGTTGAGTGTCTTGCCAAATCAAATCACTTGTCTTTTCCATGGGGGCTTGCCTGCTAAGGTTTTAACTAGATCAATTAGAACTGTAGTCCTATTAGATAAATGTCGCCATCCTAATTAAAGTACACCGGTTCAAATTTCTCATTAGGCCAAACTTGGCTGGGAGCAATCAATTGTTGAATCACCTCTTCAATATGTCTTGAGAATAAATAATGGGTCTCATATTTAAGGCGGAAGAAACTTTGGGTATTTAACTCTTTTGCTAGTCGAATAGCGGCATGAACTGAAATTACATCATCTTCATCACCGTGCCAGAATTGGTATTCAATTTTTTTATTTTTAACCTCAAATGGCCATTCTGAAAAGCTCAATTTTATTTCGTCTGTCCATATTTTTATGCCCTGTTTGGAAGATTGTTTAAGGTTTTTAAGGCTGTAATGACGAAACTCGGGTTGGCTGAGCAAGTTAATATCGGCAGCTCGGCCTTCTTTTGTGGGTCTCATGTAATTTAATTGTTGTGAATAGAAATGCTCCAGGTCTTTTCCTACTGCCATTTTCATAATAGGTTCAAGCAGAAAGGGAGCAAAACGTAGGCTTTGATGAACGGCATTGATTAGTACCGGTACAGGTTTGCTGTTGAACATATCCTCTAAGCGTGTCAGAGCATTTACCATTGAAATGCGTTCAATTCGTTTAGGTATAAATTCAGCCATCGCCAAGGCATATGCGCCTCCTATTGAGTGCGCAATCACTTTTATCTTATCAATAGCAAGATAATCGAGCAGTTGAGCCAGGTCCTGGCAGAAGCTTTCATGTGATCTATTTTCATGTTTGCTACTGTCGCCATATCCAGGTCGTTCAGGAATGATGATACGAAGCTTGTTGTCCTGCAATAATGAATTGATTGATGGCGGTAATTCAAACGCAGAGCCCATCATATTGTGTAAAACAACGATCACATCTGTAATGTCAGAAGGATCATGGTAGGCCATGTCTAAGTAACTCAAATTACGCTCATCTTTTAAGGTAAAGTTTTTCAGGGCATGTTTCTGTTTTTGTTCAGAATGGACAAGAGAAAGTAAGGCCTGTTTTTCTTTCGTTTGATGAACAGACTCCTCTGTAAAAAATTGATTATTCTGCGTCGCCTGGCTCAAACACTTGAGCATGATTTTACGAATTAGCTCTGGCTTGCGACTCACCTCCATTTTGCTGTAAATGTTGGTGAGGTGGCCGCGAATGGTCGCTTCTTTCAACTTTAATTTCTTGGCTGTCTTCGTGCTGGTGACTTCTTCGATAAGCGTCAGCACCACCAAGGCTTCAGTGTCGGTTAATTGATAGTCTGACTTTAGTTTCTCTGTGTTGATAAAAGATGATTTTTTGCCATTAAAACAAAAGTAAATATAGGGCTGTGTTGCATCTTCGGCATTGGGGATTTGTGTCAGATAAAAACTATTCTTTTTGCTTAGGGCATGTTCATTCAACTCTATTTCAACTGTATCGAAGGCATTTTCATAAAACAGAGGAAGTGAGCAGAAGTTGTCTTCTGAATTAATCAGTTTGGACACTTCATGGGCTAGGTCTATGTGCGTTAATGTCAGTTGATGGTTCTCAATAGACCATTGTGGTAATTTTTGAATAATAGAGAGGGCTCGTTGATTTATTTCAATAATTCGCCCGCTTTTATCTATGATGCCTGCAGGCAAGGGGAGTTGGTCTAGAGTGCTATTGTTGAGCAGAGTGTATGCACCCGAGTTGAGGCGGCCACTAATTTTGATGGCGTTTTTTAAGTGAGAAAGTAAGCGTTCAGACACGCCTTGATAAGGGTGACCGTCAGGTAGGGATTCATAAATCGAAATACAGTTAGACAAGCTTAATAATAAATTAAACCACTCATCTTTTTTGCCCGCAAAGCGATAAATAAGATGAATCAGTTGTGCTTCTTCGGCTTGGCTGCTCTGATCTTCAAGTAAACTATGATCCTCAGTTGCTACATGGTTTTTTAATAAACTGATCATAGGGCGGCTTCTCTTAAACTTTCTCTTTGGGAATTATTGTTGTTGTGGTTTATTCAGTCTGGCGAGTAAGGCGTCAAAAATTTCGATAATTAAGGCTTCCTGGGATTCACATTGTGTTTTTTTAAGCACAGACTGGAATTGTTTTCGAATCGTTTGTTTAGACACTAAGCGAATGTCTGCAACATTTTGAAGGCTACGGCCATTAAAGAGAAATTTTGTTAATTCGGCTTCTGAAGGCGTCAAGCTATAGACTTGCTTTAAAAAATCCTTACTTAGCTCCAAATTGATTTCACTATTCGCCGCGATGACTGCACTTTGATACGTTTGTTCAAGCTTAGTGAGGATTGACGGTTTATTTGGTGTAGGCAGAAAACCAAAAGCCTCAAGAGAAGGTCGGGCTATCTGAAATTTAACTAATGGATGGTGAGTCATCACATACTGAATCGCATCAACATCACCTCGTTGCTGAGAGATTTGTTCGGCGATAATCACAGCTTGTTGAATGTGCGGAATCAGCTCCTTGATATCGTGAGAACTTAAACATTTTTTGAGGGATGAATCTTCTGCGAACTGAAGAATTAGGCTTAAACTTTCATCCGACTTAATGGTGAGTTTGAGTTGCGTTGAGCCCTGATCAGATGCTTTGAATGCTGGATGACACGATTTGATAAGATGGCTATCTGCAAAGGGTGAATCTTCAATCTTATGATAGGAATCATTTGCAGCGCGATCTGGGTTCAAACTACTAGATAAATAAATGGACTCACATAGAAATAAGGGCTTCAGGTTTTCTAATAATATAGAAATACCCTGAGCTGAATGATCAAATACTCTTAATATGAGTTCATTTATCGCTGGCGATATCACGCAAAGCCTCGTTTTCATTGAGTGCTAGCGCTTCATTCTACTGGCTTTAGTGGGCTTGTTTACCTGAGT
>JBFJZQ010000033.1:0-16319 GCA_041622015.1 Oleiphilaceae bacterium | reverse complement strand
CTTTGCCATCAATCATTCTATGATCATAAGAAAGAGCCAGATACATCATTGGCAAAATCACCACTTGACCATCAACAGCCATGGGTCTTTCTTGAATCTTATGCATTCCTAAAATAGCAGTTTGCGGTGGATTCAGGATAGGCGTAGACATAAGTGAACCGAACACGCCACCATTTGAGATAGTAAACGTACCACCTGTCATTTCCTCAATGGATAATTTACCAGCCTGAGCTTTAGCACCAAATGATTTTATTGAACGCTCAATTGTTGCAAGACTCATCGTGTCAGAATCTCTTAAAATTGGAACCACTAAGCCTTTATCACTTGATACTGCAACACCGATATCCTGGTAGCCATGATAAACAATTTCATCACCATCAATGGATGCATTAACAGCTGGGAAGCGTTTTAAGGCTTCAGCAGAGGCTTTTACAAATAGAGACATGAATCCTAATTTAGTACCGTCATGTTTTTTCTCAAATAGGTCTTTGTATTGCTTTCTAAGATCCATCAACGGCTTCATGTTAACTTCGTTGAATGTCGTTAACATGGCAGTATTTTGACTAGCATCCAATAAGCGTCGAGCAATGCTGGCTCTTAAGCGAGTCATTGGAACACGTTTTTCAGCGCGAGAACCGACAGGTGCCTCAATAGAAACTTGAGCAGCTGCAGGCGCTGACTTAGAAGCTGATACAGCAGGAGACGGTGCGGTTTGTGACTGAGAGGCTAAATGATTAACCACATCTTCTTTTGTCAAACGACCATCTTTTCCTGTTGTTGCAATTTCGGCAGGATTAAGCTTGTTTTCTTCAACAATCTTTTTGGCAGCAGGGCTCATAATCAATTCGTCTGAGCCTGATGAACTTTCAGAGGCTTGGTCAGAAGAACTAGAAGACGCTTCACTTTTTGCGGTCGCTGTGGCAGTGCCACCCGCAATAAATTTACCAATGACTTCACTACTTAAAACTATATCGCCTTCTTGCTTCAAAATGGCCTCAATGACGCCATCTTCAGGTGCTACCACCTCAAGAACAACTTTATCCGTTTCTATATCCACAATAAGCTCATCGCGAGCTACTGCTTCACCAGGTTGCTTGTGCCATGTGGCTATCGTTCCATCCGCTACTGACTCAGGGAAGGTTGGGGCTTTAATTTCTGTAGACATTTCCAATCCTTATTTAATCTTTTTAACAGTAAATGCCTTGTTAACAAGAGCATTTTGTTCTTCAACATGTACCGAAATATAACCTGCAGCTGGCGCAGCGGAGCTTTTTCGACCTGCATATCTTAAGTAAATCTTAGAATCAATTTGCTTAAGTACTCGGCGCATTCTGTGCTGAGTCGAATACCAAGCGCCCTGATTCTGTGGTTCTTCCTGACACCATACAACATCTTCAATTTTTGGATATACCATTAAAATTTCTTTTAAGTCATCTCCCGGGAATGGATAAAGCTGTTCTATCCTTATTACGGCAGCATCTTGAATTTCATTTTTCTGTTGATATTCAAGTAAGTCGTAATAAACCTTCCCACTGCACATAATTACACGCTTGACTTTTTTAGGGTCGAGAATGTTTTTATCTCCAATAACCGTTTGGAAAGAGCCCTCACTCAAATCTTCTAAAGAGGATATTGCTTCTTTATGACGAAGTAGACTCTTAGGAGTGATTGCAATCAAAGGCTTTCTAAGAGGACGTTTTACCTGCCTTCTCAGCATGTGGAAAATTTGAGCAGGTGTTGTGGGTACACAAACCTGAATATTATGTTCAGCACATAGTTGTAAATAACGCTCTATTCTAGCTGAAGAATGCTCTGGGCCCTGGCCTTCATATCCATGAGGTAGCAACATCGTTAAGCCACATAGCCGGCCCCACTTATGCTCACCACTCGTTATAAATTGATCTATTACAACCTGAGCACCGTTGGCAAAATCACCAAACTGAGCTTCCCATATTACAAGCGTATTTGGATTAGTCGTCGCGTACCCATACTCGAAAGCAAGAACAGCTTCTTCCGATAAGAAGGAATCAAATATCTCAAATAAAGGTTGATCATCTTTTACATGCTGAAGCGGGGTATATGTCGAAGCATCTGACTGATTATGCAGAACAGCATGCCTATGAGAAAACGTTCCTCTACCAACATCTTGACCAGATATTCGGATAGCATGCCCTTCATTAATTAATGAAGCATAAGCCATAACTTCACCATACCCCCAATTCAGAGGCATGGCACCTTGTGTCATTCTGCTTCTATCTTCGAGAATTTTTTGAACTTGCTTTTGAATAGGGAATCCTTCAGGAATATTACCTAATTTCTTACCTAAACGCTGGAGAGTCTTAATATTAACAGCTGTTTTTGCCTTAGCAGTCCATTCGTGACCAATAAAGGGAGACCAATCGACATACATTGTCTTGTTAGGTTCTAGTACAAGACTTTTTGTTACATGATCACCATTATCTAAAGCTTTGCGATAATCATCTTCTAGCTTTTGAGATTGCTCAGGAGTAATTATATTTTCATTCAGAAGACGCTCTGCATATATTGTTCTGGTTGTTTTAATGTCTTTAATTACTTTATACATCAAAGGCTGTGTACCAGAAGGTTCATCTGCTTCGTTATGCCCTCTTCGGCGATAACAAAAAAGATCAATAACAACATCTTTTTTAAACTGATTTCTAAAATCGATAGCCACTTGCGTTGCGAATAACACCGCTTCAGGATCATCTCCGTTAACATGGAGAATAGGCGCCTCAATCATTTTAGCGACATCGGTAGAATATTCGGTTGAACGAGTATCCTCACGCTTGTTTGTAGTAAAGCCAACCTGATTGTTAATAATCAAATGGATAGAGCCACCTGTCCCATATGCACGTGTCTGTGACATTTGGAAAGTTTCCATTACTACACCTTGGCCAGCAAAGGCTGAATCACCATGCATAATAATAGGAACTACGGATTCACCGCGAGGATCATCTCTACGAACTTGTCGAGCCCTAACTGAACCTTCAACTACAGGTGAAACTATCTCTAAATGAGAAGGGTTAAACGAAAGAGCTAAGTGTACTTCGCCACCAGGGGTCATGACATTAGAGGAAAAACCTTGGTGATACTTAACATCACCGGAACCCATTGACTGTAATTTCTTGCCATCAAATTCATCAAATAAATCTTTAGGGTTTTTGCCTAAGGTATTCACCAATACGTTTAAACGACCACGGTGTGCCATGCCTATAACAATTTCTTTGGCACCAAAACCACCAGCACGCTGAATAAGCTCATCCATCATTGGAATAAGGCTTTCTCCGCCTTCAAGGCCAAAACGTTTGGTGCCCGGGTACCGCGAACCTAAATATTTTTCCAAGCCTTCAGCTGCTGTTAAACGCTCGAGAAGATGGTACCGGGTTTCAAACTCATAATTAGGTTTGCCTTTTACAGACTCAATTCTTTCTTGAAACCAGCTTCTAATAGACGTATCGACGATATGCATATATTCGGCACCTAGTGACGAACAATATGTACTTTTCAAACCGTCAATAATTTCTTTGAGAGTAAGTTGATCAGGCCCAAATGCTAGATTACCTGTTTGAAACAAGGTGTCTAAATCCGCTTCAGTTAAACCATGATATTCGAGTTCCAAATCAGGGACATGCACACGTTCCATTAATCCTAATGGATCAAGACTGGCAGATTGGTGACCTCGGATTCGATATGCATTAATTAATTGAAGAACTTTTACTTGCTTTTTTTCGTGCTCAGAAGTTGCACCAGCAGGCGTGGTAAGATCTTGATTAATTATCTTATTTTTTGAAAGGTGTAAGAATTGTTCGCGAATAGTCGAGTGCGGAATATCTTTCTTATCGTGACCATTAACTCGTGGAAGCTGGTCAAAATAGCTACGCCATTCTTCAGAAACGCTATTTGGGTCAGTTAGGTATGAATCGTACAGTTGCTCAACATATACCAAGTTACCGCCGGACAAATGAGATGTCCGCCAGAGTTGTTCCATCATGCTTTCTTGCATTAAAAGCTCGCCTTAGTTAGCAGTAAATGCGAATACTAGGCACTATCTATCAGGCACTCATGCGGTCAATGAGCAATTCAGGAAAACGACTAGGTAAACTACCTAAAAAATTCCCTAAAAAAATGGATGACTGCTGCCTCAAAGATAATACGGGTGTTACCCGCTTTCCCAGTGGTTATTTTCTCAGCTAACAAAAAAAAAGTGGCTTTTTGAGCTGCTTTTTTTTGTTTCCTAAGTTTTTGGGTAAAAATGCTATAACAAATTCACCCAAAAGGATTCATCACTTGATTATAGACACGATTTAAAGTTCTGCTTATAAAGCTATTGAAAACGTGCTATTTCATTGCCTCTACATTAGCGTATAGCAAATGAAGAGGCAATTAGCGTCTTAAGTTGAACGCTGTAACAACATATTTCTTATATGACCAATTGCTCGCGTAGGATTTAAACCCTTAGGGCAAACACTTACGCAATTCATAATACCACGACAACGAAACACACTAAATGGATCATCTAACTCAGCTAAGCGCTCAGAGGTTGCGGTATCACGTGAATCGGCAAGAAATCTATATGCTTGAAGTAGGCCTGAAGGCCCTACAAACTTATCTGGATTCCACCAGAAAGAAGGACAAGCGGTCGAACAACATGCACACAAAATACACTCATATAAACCGTCCAGCTTTTCACGATCTTCAGGAGACTGAAGCCGTTCAATCGCTGGCGCCGGTGTATCATTAATCAAATATGGCTTAATTTTTTCATATTGCTTGTAGAACATTGACATGTCTACAACCAAATCACGAATAACGGGCAAGCCCGGAAGGGGTCTAATTACCAATTTATCTTTCTTAACAACTTCAGATAACGGTGTAATACAAGCCAAGCCATTCTTGCCGTTCATATTTAAACCATCAGAACCACACACACCCTCTCGACAAGATCGACGATAGGCTAAAGAAGGATCCTTCTCTTTGAGCAGGTTTAAAACATCAAGAACCATCAAGTCTTTACCGTCAGGAATTTCAAGCTGAACATCCTGCATATAAGGGGTACGATCTTGTTCTGGATTATAACGATATAAGCTTACTAACATCTCAAATACTCCCCTAGTAAGACCTAACTTTTGGTGGAAATGCAGGAACAGTTTTTGGCGTGAAGTTTACATCACGCTTTCCAACTCGTTTGTCATTCGGAAAATATATAGAATGCTTCAACCAGTTCTCATCATCTCGCTCAGTAAAGTCATTTCTTGCGTGAGCGCCACGACTCTCTTTTCTTTCTTCAGCTGATACAGCTGTAGAGTATGCAACTTCAAATAAGTTATCTAACTCTAAAGCTTCTATACGAGCAGTATTAAATGCCATGCTTTTATCTTCTAGATGAATATTCTTTAGACGCTCACCTATCTCATCAAGCATTTTCAGGCCTTTTTGCATGCTGGCACCTTCTCGGAAAACCCCGAAATAAAGCTGCATGGTACTTTGAAGATCAGCACGAACTTTAGCAACACTTTCACCTTTAGTAGATTTATTTAATCTATCTAAACGACTCAGTGCAAACTCAATATCTGACTCAGTTGCATCATCAGAGGTAAAACCTTCACGCAAAGACTTTTCGATTTGAAGACCTGCTGCTCGACCAAATACCACCAAATCAAGCAGTGAATTACCACCCAACCTGTTTGCACCATGCACAGATACACAGGCAGCTTCACCACAGGCATATAAACCTTCAATAATTTGATCCTGACCATTTGCATCTTGGGTAAGCGCTTGGCCTCCGATATTCGTAGGAATACCACCCATCATATAATGACAAGTCGGCACAACAGGAACAGGCGCCTTAACAGGATCAACATGAGCAAATGTTTTGGATAGTTCACATATACCCGGTAATCGTAAATTTAATGTCTCTTCACCTAAGTGGTCTAATTTCAACAAAACATGATCTTTATTTGGACCACAGCCACGCCCCTCAAGTATTTCCATTACCATGGAGCGAGCTACAACATCACGACCAGCCAAATCTTTCGCATTAGGCGCATAACGCTCCATAAAACGTTCGCCTTCGCTATTGATCAGATAGCCACCTTCGCCACGACAACCTTCGGTAACTAATGTACCCGCACCAGCGATGCCGGTTGGGTGGAACTGCCACATTTCCATATCTTGACCCGGGAAGCCTGCTCTAAGCGCCATTCCCATTCCATCACCGGTATTAATAAGCGCGTTAGTTGTAGATTGGAAAATACGCCCCGCCCCACCGGTTGCCATTACTGTCGCTTTAGCTTTTACATAAACGGTTTCGCCCGTTTCAATACAAATTGCAATAACACCAACGACCGAACCTTTTTGATTTTTCACCAAATCAACTGCATACCACTCATTTAGAAATGTGGTACCACCTTTCAAGTTACCTTGGTAAAGTGCATGCAATAATGCGTGACCTGTTCTATCAGCTGCCGCACATGTTCGGGAAGCCTGAGTTGGATTGTCTGGGCCTTTGGACTGCCCGCCAAAAGGACGCTGATAGATTCTGCCCTCTTCAGTACGAGAAAACGGCAAACCCATATGATCTAGTTCAAACACTGCTTGTGGGCCGACTGAACACATGTACTCGATTGCGTCTTGATCACCAATGTAATCTGAACCTTTGACGGTATCATACATATGCCAACGCCAGTCATCATTTGGGTCTGCACTCGCAATCGCACAAGTGATACCACCTTGAGCAGATACAGTATGTGAGCGCGTAGGAAAAACTTTGGTTATACAAGCCGTTTTAACACCAGACTCTGTTAACTGCAGAGCTGCTCGCATACCTGCACCACCGCCACCAATAACGATAGCATCATAATTAAGTGTTCTTAATCTAGACATTCTTTACAGCCCCCAAAGAATCTGTACACCCCAAACCACGTATGCAAACGTGATCAGACCGGTAAGTGCTTGAAATAAAAATCTAAAAACCGTTGTTTTGATATAATCGGTAGAGATCGTCCATAATCCAATCCAAGCATGCGCGCCAAATGACAAGAGAGCCATTAATGTAAAAATTCGAACCCAAGTCTGCTCGAATAAAGAACTCCACTGCGAATAGGTCAGATCTGGATTAAGAAGCAAATAGCCGATAATAAAAATAGTATATGTCGCGAGCACAACTGCACTAACGCGCTGAATCAACCAATCATAAAGGCCACTACGCCCAAAACTCGTAACACTTGCTACCATATCCAAACTCCCGCAATTAAGATAAGTACTATAGAAACAGCGATAACAATCTTAGAACCTAAAACACCGCCTTCTAAAGTTTCTCCAACGCCGACATCCATTAATAAGTGCTTAATTCCTGCAACAAGATGATAGAGCAGTGCAGAAACAATACCCCAGATAATAAATTTAACAAAAACACCACTTAAACATTCTTTTGCTGTATTAAACCCTTCTTCACTCGACAGAGATAATTCAAAGAAATACATTAAAATTGCCACTGCAACAAACAAAGCAACACCAGTTACACGGTGAACGATGGATGTTAATGCGGGAAGAGGAAAACTAAATTGAGTAAGATCGAGATTTACAGGTCGTTTATCTTTCACAGCACATATACTCTCTCAATATTGGTTCGTTCATAGTTAATGAACTCATTTAAGCAACCTGGTTTACATTTAGCAAACACGAGTTACAACCGTAGTAATTTTTATATTACTTCTATAATTAAGCATTTAAAGTTTTAAACTGATCATTAAATTTAAAATTTGTAATGCTAAATTTTGGAAACGGATTATAGGGACTCAAATGACGAAATACAAATAGAAGCAAAAAAGAAAAGAGAATTAAATTTTTCGTCGAATATCTTAGCTCAAATAGGCAGACAATAAGCTATACATTCCCTTTAACTGATTGACGCAGCTAAAAAAAGATCATAATTTAGATGACTTATTCGATATCAACACTACACTGATAATTAGTTGATATAAACACGCCATACACGTTTGATCCAATTTGGTTCATTTTGACTGGCGAGGCACAAATTTGGCGCATTTTTCCATCTTCTTTTGTTTAGTATTTGAACAATATTTAACCACTGATTTTAACTAACTAAACAAGCGTGACTCTCACGAATGTATTTGGCATAATGCGCGAAATTTTTTAGTCGCCTTTACTATTTATTGCTATGAGTGCTTAGCAAAAAACGAAATCGTTTTATCTTGCAGATCATCTTATTTCAGTAAACCTAGCAAAGGCTCACTCCATAAACCAACAGGAGAGCACCATGACTGATAAAAAAGCTCAGTTATCGGTAGATGGCAAGACCATCGATTTACCCATTTATTCAGGTTCTGTCGGACCGGATGTAATAGATGTACGAGGCCTAGTATCAGAAGGTGTCTTTACGTATGACCCCGGATTTGTCTCCACAGCTGCTTGCGAGTCAAAAATAACCTATATTGATGGTGCAAACGGCGTATTACTTCACCGCGGCTATCCTATAGAACAACTTGCAGATCAGTCAGACTACCTTGAACTCTGCCATTTACTGTTACATGGAGAGCTCCCCACTCCTGCTGAAAATGAGAAATTTAGAGCTACTGTATCTAACCACACCATGGTACATGACCAAGTAAATCAATTTTTCAGAGGCTTTCGACGTGATGCACACCCAATGGCAATTATGTGCGGCGTTGTAGGTGCCCTATCTGCGTTCTACCACGACACTATGGATATCTCAGATATTCAACATAGAGAGATTGCCGGCTTTAGACTTATAGCGAAAATGCCTACGATTGCAGCAATGTGCTACAAATACTCAATCGGCCAACCATTTATGTACCCTAGAAATGATCTCGATTATGCAGAGAATTTCTTACACATGATGTTTAGTACTCCAGCCGGGGATATGAAGTTTGATCCTGCCATTTCCAAGGCAATGGATAAAATCTTCATGCTTCATGCTGATCATGAACAAAATGCCTCTACATCCACCGTCAGACTTGCAGGCTCAACAGGCGCTAATCCATTCGCATGCATCGCATCTGGCATTGCTGCTCTCTGGGGTCCAGCTCACGGCGGAGCAAATGAAGCCGTTTTGACCATGCTAAATGAAATCGGTGATGTTTCAAGAATCGATGAATATGTTGCAAAAGCCAAGGATAAAAATGACCCCTTCCGCCTAATGGGCTTTGGTCACCGCGTTTATAAAAACTTTGACCCTCGCGCAAAAGTAATGCGTGAAACATGCGAAGAAGTCTTGCAAATTCTTGGCCTTGAAAATGACCCATTACTTAAAATTGCACGACGTCTTGAGCAAATTGCACTCGAAGATGAATACTTCATCCAGCGCAAGCTATACCCTAATGTGGATTTCTATTCAGGCATCATCCTAAAAGCGGTTGGTATTCCTGAATCCATGTTTACTGTTATTTTTGCCATGTCTAGAACAATTGGCTGGTTCTCTCACTGGAACGAAATGGTAAGCACTGATTATAAAATTGGCCGTCCGCGCCAACTTTATACAGGTCATCCAAAAAGAGATTACCCTGCGAAATAAGCATTAATTATTGCTCCAAAGCCTGCACTTGTTTGCAGGCTTTTTTTTGCCCTTAAATTGGTCGCAGCCAAAAGATTTGTACAAAAAAAGCCCCAAAGCATAACTAAGGAGCTTAAAATTGTCTTATTTAATGATTAATTGTCCGCTAAAAAGAACCAGGTATCTAACACCGAGTCAGGGTTTAGAGACACACTATCGATACCCTGCTCCATCAACCACTTGGCCAAATCCGGATGATCTGATGGCCCCTGACCGCAAATGCCTATATATTTTCCAGCCGCTTTACAGGCCTCAATAGCATTGGACAATAAAACTCTGACTGCATCATTTCGTTCATCAAAAAGGTGCGCAATAATGCCCGAATCCCTATCAATACCGAGAGTCAATTGAGTCAAATCGTTGGAGCCGATCGAAAAACCATCAAAATGCTCTAAGAACTGATCCGCTAAAATTGCATTCGCAGGCAATTCACACATCATTATAACTTTAAGTTCATTTTCTCCACGCTTAAGGCCTTTTTCAGCCAAGAGTTCGACAACCTGCTTCGCCTCCCCCACGGTACGCACAAAGGGCACCATAATTTCAACATTGGTAAAACCCATTTCATTTCGAACACGTTTTAGAGCCTCACACTCTAGATAAAAACAATCTCTAAATGTTTCCGATATATATCTTGAAGCACCTCTAAAGCCAAGCATCGGATTTTCCTCATCCGGTTCATACAAGGTTCCACCAATTAAATTAGCATATTCATTAGATTTAAAGTCAGATAATCGAACAATTACTCGCTTAGGATAAAAAGCTGCCGCTAATGTAGAAATTCCTTCGACCAATTTATCGATGTAAAAATCAACTGGAGACGCATAACCACTCATACGCTTCTCTACCGCGAGTTTTACTTCAGAAGGCAGTGTTTCAAAATTTAATAAAGCCTTCGGATGAACACCTATCATTCTGTTTATAATAAATTCTAAACGCGCTAAGCCAACACCAGCATTTGGCAAAGCCTGAAAGTCAAAAGCCCTATCCGGATTACCAACAGTCATCATAATTTTAAAATCTAAATCCGGCATTGAATCTACCGAATTTTCTTTTAACTCAAAATCCAGCAAGCCTTCATATATAAAACCTGTATCACCCTCAGCACAAGAAACGGTGACATTCTGACCAGTCTTAAGAATATCGCTCGCATCACCACAACCTACAACAGCAGGAATTCCAAGCTCACGCGCGATAATTGCAGCATGACACGTTCTTCCACCACGATCAGTAATAATGGCGGATGAACGCTTCATAACAGGTTCCCAGTCCGGGTCTGTCATATCAGTAACCAACACATCGCCTGGCTGCACTTGATCCATGTCGGAAAGATCATTTATCACTCGTACAGGTCCGCTACCAATTTTTTGCCCGATAGAGCGACCTTCTACTAAAACGGTGCCGGTTTCTTTCATTAAATATCGTTCAAGAATCGTTGCATTTGATCGACTTTTTACAGTTTCAGGACGAGCCTGAACAATATATAAAAGACCATCATCACCATCTTTTGCCCATTCAATATCCATAGGTCGCTGATAATGTTTTTCAATTATTAAAGCTTGTCGTGTTAATTCATTAAGCTCATCATCAGTTAAAGAAAATTTCGAGCGCAGTGCTTTTTCAACTTTAACTGTTTCTACTAAGGCCTCACTATCATCCTGACTGTAAACCATTTTAATTGCCTTACTTCCAAGATTTCTTCTTAGAATGGCTGGCCTACCTGCTTCAAATGTCGTTTTATGGACGTAAAACTCATCTGGATTTACCGCACCCTGCACCACAGTCTCACCCAGACCATAAGAAGAAGTAATAAAGACCACATCCCTGAATCCAGATTCTGTATCCAAAGTAAACATCACGCCAGAACTAGCCGTCTCACTTCTGACCATTTTTTGAATACCGGCTGATAGAGCAACTTCACCATGATCGAACTCATGATGCACACGATATGAAATAGCACGATCATTAAACAACGAGGCGAAAACCTCTTTGACAGATTTCTTAACCTGATCGATACCCTTAACATTCAAGAATGTTTCTTGCTGACCAGCAAATGATGCTTCTGGAAGATCCTCAGCAGTGGCCGATGATCTTACGGCCACCGAAAGCTCAGCATTTCCATTTTGAAGCTGTTCAAAAGCCTGTTCTAAACTGCGATCTAAAGCTTCAGGAAATGGCGCGTCCATTACCCATGAACGAATTTCTTTACCTACTCTGGCAAGTGCATTGACATCACTCACATCTAGATTCGCCAAAGTTTGATTAATTTTTTCATTCAAGCCATTAGTTTTCAAAAATTCCCAATAAGCTTTTGAGGTTGTGGCAAAACCACCAGGAACTCTTACGCCCGCAGAAGAAAGATGACTAATCATTTCACCAAGCGAGGCATTTTTTCCCCCGACCCGCTCTACATCATTCATTCCTAGTTGATCAAACCAGATAATATAATCCTGCAAAACCTTTCTCCTATTTCTAAACAACGAACCCTTTGTAAGGGGAAAACGGCGCCGTAAGAAATAACAAATTCGTCAAAAACCAAGACACTAATTTTATGATTAAACGCTAAGAAACCGATAACAATGCATAAGCTAAATTTCTACGAGACACACATTCAAACGGGTGTGAATTGTAACACTTTATGCTAAGTTATTTAAAACTAATAAGCTTGGCTGCGAAGCTTATTCTTAATAACAATTACGCTGAGTAAGAATAAATGAATTCACATCGAACTGCTTTTTTTATTTCTGATGGCACAGGCATTACTTCAGAAGCACTAGGAATGAGCCTGCTCGCCCGCTTTGAAGACTTTAACTTTACAAAAGTGACGCTCCCCTACGTGGACAGCATTGAAAAGGCAGAACAAACCGTTATCAAAATTAATGCTGCGGCAGAACGTGATGGCGCAAAAGCCATTATCTTTGACACTGTAGTAGATGATGGAATTAGAAAAGTAATCAGCCAAAGCGATTCTTTTATGATTGATATATTTGCAGCCTTTCTTTCTCCCCTAGAACAGGAACTCGGCACACAATCTTCATATAATGTAGGAAGGACAAGAATCACTAATCACACCCGATACGATCAACGGATTGAAGCAATCAATTACGCACTAGACAATGATGATGGCGCCAGAACGAAGCTTTATGATCAAGCCGATGTGATTCTAGTTGGCGTTTCAAGAAGCGGCAAAACACCTACTTGTTTATATCTTGCCATGCAATATGGCATTAAAGCAGCCAATTATCCGCTCACCGAAGAAGATATTGAAGACCAAGTTCTTCCCAATCAAATAAAGCCTTATAGAGAAAAGCTCTTTGGCCTAACGATTGAACCTGAAAGACTAGCCATTATAAGAAATGAACGAAAACCTAATTCTCGCTACTCATCAGTAAAACAATGTAATTTCGAAGTTGAAGAAGTAGAGCTAATGTATAAAAAGGAAAGAATTCCCTACATGAATACAACACATTATTCAGTAGAAGAAATTGCCACTCGCATCATGGTACAAGCGCAGATCGAGCGGCGATGTTAAATTCATTATTGCAAAGCACTCAAATTAAAGCTCATGCACCTCAAAACCCAAGGCTTTTAATTCATTCTTTTTGGCTGATTGAGTTATAACGCCAAAACTCGCTTTTTCAGGTTGCAAATACTCATTTGCAACTCTTAATAAGTCGTCAAGGGTCACTTTCAATACACTGGCTCTGAAGTGTTCACGATGCGCTCTTGATCTTCCGAACAAGTTACTATGAAAATCACCTTTCGCTTCACCAGCTGGCGAACGCGGTTTATCTATAGATGAGACGACACCTAGAATAGCTTGCTCTAGAGCTCCTGGATCATGCTGATTTTCCTTCAGCCAAACGACAGAAGCATCAAAATCATCAAGCGTCTCACTTAATCTTGGGTCTCGATAGGAATAAAATTTAAATGAAGCTGAAGCCGAATCTTGTGTTGCACCACCACCGTAGGCACCACCTTGCTCCCTAATTGCTCTATGCAAAAATCCATTGCGTAAAAAACCACCCAAAACTGTCAGCGCTGGCGCATCAGAATGCGACGCATCTACGGTTTGATAGGCTTTTGAGCAAAAGTTGACCTGAGTTGAGGTTACCCAAGCCTCTTTAACATTTTCTCTAATTGAAGGTAACTTAAAACTTTCAATGGTATTTGTGCTTAGCCCTGCTTGCTTTTGCTTAACATAAAGCGACATATCAGCAGAAATATCTTCCTCAGATACTATTAAATACTCTCTTTTAGCACCTAAAACCAACTGGTGTATTTTAGACAGTTTTTCCGCTAAGGCCTCTATAGCTTTGGAGGGTTGTCCATCAGTATCAGCCTTTAAAGAATCATCCAAGGCTTTAATACTTTTTATACCTTGAATGCCATGCAATTGATAACTCATATACGAAATAGGACACATTCTACTGCCCGCTATACCCATCGCTAAGCCATGACCATTACTTGTCACCGACTGCTCACGCCTGGCTCTAATTTGAGCGACCAACTCTCTAATTCGATCAAACTCGTCAAAACGAACACTTTCAAGCGTCTCAAATAAAATATCCGAGAGTGCTTCATGGTTTCGACTTAAGGCTTTTCCAGAAAACACAATTTTAGCCATGACATCTTGGATATTAGTAAGCGAAGACCTGACCGAGTTAAAAACAGAAACCCCTCCCGTCACAGCAGATTGTCTATTCTGGACATCCAAATAACTAGCATCACCTATCCCTAGACCAGCAAGAATAGTGGTATATATTGGCAGAGCTTGTATCAGATCTGGCGCTAAGAAAGGTAAATCGATAACGATTTGCTCATAAACCAAACCATTTGTACCTTGATGGTAACAAGTTATTTGATCAGAGATTGGTGACGGAAAAGCCTCCGGAAAACTTAAACAAATAGGAACATCTTCTATCCCCACTTTTGGAAGAATAGATTCATCATCTTTTCGTCTTTGTCTTTCATTCAAAAGAGCCGCTTGATCAATTATTTTTTGCTTCTCTTGATCAGTTAATTTTGTCTTTTTAGCCTCCAATTGCTTCTTAAGCAAAGTGTGTCGAATATCTTCGAATGCAGTATCAGGCTTTAATGACAAGGTCACTCTATGAGAATTTTCTAATAAAAGCTTTTTAACTAAACCCTTAAAATATTCAGGATCCTTAACTTTTTCACGAAGCTTAATGATGACAGGTTCAAGATCCAAAAGCGCAACCGGATCTCCTCCGTGCAGCATGGGTGGTAATGCCGCTAAAATTAATTGCAAACCATAAGGATAACTATCTCCCGCAATTTCACGCTGAGTCAATTCAAGTTGATGTAAGACAGCATCCAAGCGTTCTTTTGGAACCCCTTCTTTCGCGACCTTCTCAAGAACTTCAAGCACTTCATTTTCTAGTGTAATTTCAGACCCAGGCTCTCCACCCTCTATACCACAAACAAAAGCCATTTCCCTGTTTGAATCTTCCAAGCCACACAACGGTGAAGGCGCATGACCCAACTTAGTTCCTTCCAATAAACGCTGTAAAGGCGCAGCACTATTCTCGAACAATACATCCGATAATAAATGGGCTTCCAAATTCTGTTCAAGATCAAAGCTGTGACCTAAAAGCCAACCCACAACTATGTGAGTTTTCTGGTCAGTAGATTCTTCTTTTTCAATCGGATAGTTTTCTTGAACTCGGATAGGCGCACAATAACGCTGCTCATCTGGAATTTCAATTTTTTGATCTTTCTTTGTAAAGCGAGACAAGGCCATTGCATGCATCTTCTCTTGATGCTCACTGGCAGGTATGTCGCCAAAGGTTAAAAAAACCGCATTACTGGGATGATAATGTTTTTTATAAAAACTTTTTAAGCCTTCATAACTGAGGTTTGTTATCTGCTCAGGATCACCACCACTGTTATAGTGGTAAGTTGTTGTTGGAAATAAATGCTTGGTAAATAGCTGCCACAGCTGACTCACCGGTGAACTCATCGCACCTTTCATTTCATTATATACGACACCTTTATAGGTAAGGTTGGAGTTAGCATCATCTGGTTTTTCAAACTCAAGTCGGTGACCTTCTTGTAAAAAATCCATTTCATCCAAGCGTGAAAAGAAAACAGCATCCAAATAAACCTCAAGTAAATTATTGAAGTCTTTTTTGTTTTTACTCGCAAACGGATATGCCGTCCAATCACTACTGGTGAAAGCATTCATAAAGGTATTGAGTGACCGCCGAATCATCATAAAGAAGGGGTCACGCACAGGATATTTTTCACTTCCACATAAAGCGGTGTGTTCGAGTATATGAGCTACACCGGTATTATCATGAGGCACTGTCCTCAAACCAACCAAGAACACATTTTCAGTATTATTAGATGCAAAATGAAGATGTTTTGCCCCTGTACCGAGATGCTCATATTCCTCAACGACCACATGCAGCGCTTCGATTGATTGAGTTCTGACCAAACTGAATTGATTTCCACCATTGGGGTTTATCATAGAAAAAAAGTACCTTATTTTTGCAAAAGTGATTTATCTAGCGCTTAAGTTAACACTTACCCAACAAATTAATTTGTAAGCGTTATTAATAAGCAAACCATGACAATGAAATAAACTAGATAAAAAAATACTGAAATGATATTAAAATTACCTGCTGACTATAATCTTAGATTATTTATCCCGCTATAACTAAAGAATCGTAAAACAAATGAG
>JBFJZQ010000032.1:0-16357 GCA_041622015.1 Oleiphilaceae bacterium | reverse complement strand
GTTGATCAGGATTAGGTGATAGTGGGCAATTGTCTAGCTCATTTCTGACACCGTCATTATCAAGATCATTGTCAACGTGAAGCGTGGTGAAGTTGACGATTTCACTGGCGGTCAGTTCGCCGAGAATATTAAAGGCTTCAACTTGAAGATAGTAAACTGTATTTGAATCCAAGTTATGCAAGTTGAGGCGATGGTCGCTTACGCTATTGTTGTCTGTACGAAGCGCCGTTAAGTTGTTTGCAACTTTACCATAACGCACATTGCCGGTAGATGGCTGTAAGGTTTTCCAGCTAACGGTCGCAGTATGTTCAGTAATATTGCTGATCACCGGTTGCAAGGTGAAAATCGCATCAGGGATTGCGCCTGGCGCAATCGTAGAGAACTCTCCAGATGGACATAGCGTGCTGTTACCGGCGATATCGGTCAAAGTGATCTGCTGTTCATACTCTGTTTCTGGAAGCAAGCCGTTTAACAATAGAGAGTCTTTCGTGGCTAAATTTAGCGTGCCTGTTTTCAGCCAATTGTTGCTTGAAAGCTGACGATAATTGACTACTGCAGTGGTTAGCTCATTCGATGTCCAGCTAATCTGGGCAGAATCAACAAAACCTGTGACCGATGGCTCTGTACTGCACACTGGCGCTTCTGTATCGGGTATATCTGCCGTTGTGCCTTTTAGTGGCGCACTAACCTGATTGTTGTTGATATCTGAAGAATAAACGCGGCAAGCATAAATGGTGCTGGCATCTAAACCGCTTAAGGTAAGCAAATGTGATTTGACGCGCTGTGGATCACTGACTTCGAAGGTGATTTTTTCAACTGGTGGTGCTGGGGGTGGGGCTGGCAGTTGAGTCGCTTCATCAAACTCGATATTGAGTAATAAATTAGGTGAACCATTTAACCGACTGATTTTATTTGCAGTCGCATAACCCTTGATATTAGCAGAAACTTCGGCGGGGCTTGATTCTGGATGAGCTTGTAAATACAGTGCAATCGCTCCCGCTACATGTGGGGCTGCCATGGAGGTACCGCTAATGGTATTGGTGCCGCCATTATTCCAGGTTGACGTTATATCCGTGCCTGGTGCAAATAAATCAATACAAGAACCCCAGTTGGAAAAGCTGGAACGGCTATCGGCTAACGTTGATGATGCAACAGTAATGGCTGCAGGGACTCTGTTTGGTGATCCATAACAGGCATTAATATTTGAATTACCCGCAGCCACTGCAAAGGTAATACCCGCTTCAATCGCTCTATTGACAGCGGCGTCTAGCGCGGCAGAGCTGCCCCCGCCCAAACTCATATTTGCGACAGCAGGGAATTTGGCATTCTCGGTGACCCAATCGACGCCAGCGAGCACGCCAGAGTTAGTACCCGAGCCGTTACAGTCCAGAACTCTTACTGCGGTGAGTTTTACATTTTTCGCCACACCCCAGGTAGTGCCGCCAACGGTGCCGGCCACATGAGTGCCATGACCATTACAGTCAGAGGCGACTGCATCGTTATCGATGAAATCCCAACCGTTGACTGCTCTTCCACCAAAGTCACTATGGGAGGTGAGGATACCGGTATCGATGATAT
Source organism: Oleiphilaceae bacterium (assembly GCA_041622015.1). GTDB lineage: Bacteria > Pseudomonadota > Gammaproteobacteria > Pseudomonadales > Oleiphilaceae > PZPK01. The sequence continues at coordinate 14,779 of JBFJZQ010000032.1, read as the reverse complement.
AGGCATTTACGCCGCTTCCATCGAGTTGGTAAGTGAAATCATTGTTAAGCGGTAAATGTGCCTGGTCGATACGATCCAAGCCCCAAGTCGCGCTATTTTGTGTCGTATTGATCTGCATAATCTGGTCTTGTTCTACCAATAAAACCCGCGGATCCTTGCGCAACTCACGCATCTCGGTAGTTTTCATCTTAAGTACAAAGCCAGGAGCTGCATTTGAATATTGGCGCAAAGCTTTGCCTTTAACCTTGCTGGCAATTTCAACTGCCAAGGCATTCACAGAAATCTTTCGTTCAGCGCGAGACTGCTTTTTTGATAGTCCGTAAAACTGTGCCGCTGGCTGTGAAGAAGATTTGCCGCCTTTAATTGATTTAGTGTCAGTGTCTGTTTCTTCTTTTAATAGAACAATGTATTGATCATCGATCGCTTGCGTGGCCGCAGCTGAATAAAATGGCGCCAGTTCAGTGCTATCTATTGACGTATCGAAACTCTGACTACTTTGGTCTGCCTCACACACCAGACGGCTATCGGCATCAAGATTGGTTTCCCAACTGACAGTGAGCGAGTTAGTGGTGGCATTTTCAACCTCTGGCCCATCGATAATGGCAAGCGCTACCGGCATGGTTCCGGGTTTAAGCGTCTTAAATAAGTACACATTACTGGTAACGGTATTGCCCGCTAAATCGGCAGATTCAACGCGGAAAAAATAAAACGTATCCGCGAGCAAATTCGTAACCGGTACATTATGCTTTGTGCTAAACCCGGTCAGGCTAAAGGTTTGATCGAGCGCATCACTGGTTAAGCCCAGATAAACCCGATGCGAAGCAGATTCATTGGTTGTCCAAAGGATATTGGCACTGTTAGTCGTAATATTTTCAACATAGGGTCCGCCGATAATTTGTGGCGCGGTGGTATCGGGCTGGCCTAAAGTGGTGAATTCGACGGGGGCCGAAATGCTTGGACCGTTGCCAGCAGCATCAGTGGATGAGGCAGTCAAGGTGTAAGTGGTACTCGCGCTTAATCCACTTAGGTACATGGTATGTGTGGTCACCAGCGCTTCATCTTCTAGTGTATTATCAGTACTACCATCGGAATAGGATACGCCGCTGGTCGACGCTTCATTGGTGGTCCAACTTACAATCGCGGTAGTTTGAGTAATGTCGGTCACAATCGGTCCGGTAATCACCGGAGCTAATATATCCAGATCAAATAGCGTGGTCACGGTTAATGGTGCGCTGCTGACTGGGCCATTGCTGGCGATATCGGTGATGGCAACAACGACGGTATATTGAGTGCGTGGCGTTAGACCCGTGACGACAAACTGATGACAAACAGCCGCAGTATTCAGCGTGAAATCTGTCGTATCACCGCTACCTGTAACTTCAACACTAATCACACTCGTCACCGGTTCGTCAGCACAAAATGAAACAGTGAATTTGTCGTAGTCAATTGAACTGATGCTTGGTCCGCTAACAAAGCTAGGTAAGGTCGAATCGGGTAGTGCTAGCGTTTTAAAATTCGCCGGTAAGGGGGTAGACCTTAAACCATTGCTATCGGTCGAAGAAACCATGGTGGCGTAGTCAGTATCTGCGTTTAATCCGGTTAACAAGACTGAATGGGATGTAGTTAAAGGATCCAAGGTAAAGGTACTGCCACCGGAGATCACGACTTCACTGTTGGACGCTTTATCGGTCACCCACTCGATGACTGCTGAGGAGTCGCTGATATTCTTAACTAAAGGGCCAGAAATAATTTTGGGTGGCGCTAACTCTATCGGTGGAATTGCGTTTGTAGTAAAACTAAGGGTGTCACTACTTGTCATGACACCTTTAGAATTGAATGCGTCGACTTGTAAATAATAGGTGGTTCCGGCTTGCAGATTATTTAAAACCAGTGCGTGAGCCGTTTTAAATTCAGGATCCGATTCAAGTTGATTCAGGCTACTATCTGTCAGACCAAAGCGAACCTGTCCACTGGTGGCACGTTCGGTTGACCAATTAACAGTGGCGCTAAACTTACCAATGTCACTAACAAAAGGCTGAATTGAAAATGCTGGCGCAGGAAGCTCTGGAGAAGGTACTTCAGGCGTGGAGGTTTCCGCGCCTGAATTAAACTCACCCAAGGCACAATCGGCACTATTGCCAAGGGCATCGGTCAGGCTGATTTGATACTCATAATTAGTATCGGGTTTTAGCTCGGTTAGTAGTCCAAAACCGGTAAGGCTAAATGATGGATGACTTTGTTTCAAGAGTAGACTTGAGCCTTTTTCGCGGTAGCTAAGCGTTGCACTGGCCAGTTCATCACTTTGCCAACTGACTTCGGCAAAATTAACAAACCCTTCTGCGCCTGGTGCTGTTATACATTGAGGCGCGGTCGAATCCACTTCTTCAGTGGTTAATGCGCCAATCACTTTGCTTGCAATTTTACCTTCCATATCCGTAGAGTAAATTACACAACGATATGCAGAATTAAATTCTAAACCCGTCAGTGTGAGAATGTGGTTTTTGCTGAGATCGGTTTTATTGACTTCACTGATGCCGTTGGTTGATTCACATAGTAAGCGGCTATCAGCATAGAGATTCGTTCTCCAGCTTAGAGTGATGCTATTGCCGGTTAATCTTTCAATTACAGCTTGTGAAATGATTTCAAGCTCACTAGATGAATCCGCTGAACGAGTCGTGAATGAACTGATGCTAGCGCTTGTTTTGTTGCCGGCGAGATCGCTGGATTCAGCCACAAAATAATAGGTACTTGCCGGTAATAAATTGGTAAGCGTTAATTGATGTGACGTAGAAAAGCCGGGGGTCGTTTCTACCCGGCTGAGGTTATCAGACGACGTACCTAGGAAAACAACGGTGGAAGAAGATTCATTGGTACGCCAACTTATCAAGGCACTGGTATTTGAAATATCTTCGACTAATGCGCGGCCAATCATCAAGGGTGCATCGGTATCGGGTGCCGATTTAGTGACAAATTGGATCGCTTGCGGCTTTGTTTCTTGAGGCAAGGTTGCACTATTGCCAGACTCATCTAAGGATGCAACCGTTAAGTAATAAGTGGTACTTGCTGATAAACCCGTAATTTGCACAGAGTGCTCGCTTACCAGAGCGCTATCCTTCTGTACACGATAGTTTGTGCCATCATTAAACGAAACACTGCTGCTAGCAGGTTCATTGGTGCTCCATCTGACGACTGCGGCCGAGTCAGATATATCGGTAATGGTAGGGCCCGCAGTTATTAGCGGGGGATTAAGATCAGCAGCCGCCAATGTTTTAACTTTGGTGACCCGGCTTGCTGTAGGGCCATTGCCTACAATGTCGGACATCTGTGCTGAAACTGCATACATCTGATTGGCGTTGAGTTCGTTAAGAGTCAGTTCATGGCAACGCGAGTGCTCATCGAGAAGGTAATCAACATTATCAACTACAAATTTCCCACTGACCGGTTCATTCGCACAAAAGGCCATGGTGAATCGGGTTTCGGTAATTGAACTGATTGTGAGTGGTTTAATAAATTGAGGAGCGAGAGAATCTGTATTGCTGCCAGCGGTAGTAAACGCTAAGTTAGCTGTTATCGAACTATTATTTTCTTCGTCCGCCGTATTAATCTGAATATTGTAAGGCGTACCTGCATCGAGATTTGTGAGCACAACACTGTGCTGGCTACGCAGCAGGTCATTGGAAATTACTTCACCACCGACTATTTGAATCGAACTGGTCACAGGTTCATCAGTCATCCATTCAATCACTGCAGAACGGTCAGTAATGTTTTTTACATAAGGGCCAGCAATAATTTTGGGGTCAAATTGATCAACAAGTGTTAATGTCTGGTCCAGATTACGGGCGCTGTTAATCGCAAAATCTGAACGCACAACAGTGGCAAAACCGCTTCCAACAGGCGGTTTATAGGTGATGTCATACAAACAGTTGACACTGTCTGGGTAAAAGCCGGAGGCGACACAGTCATCTGTAGCAAACAGCAACATGACGTAGTTGCCATCGCTATCGGTGCGAGCGCTACCGTTAGCATGGCTTAAACTTCGCTGGGATAATTGCAATTGCTGGCCTTTTTCGGGGCCTAGCCAAAGAATATCGGTTTGAACATCGACATTGGCAATAGGGGCGTTATTACTATCCACCACTTTTCCGGATAAAACGACAAAATCAAACTGGGAGTCGCGTACTGTATCCCGAGTAACCAGAAAATCTTCAGAGGCTATGACAGTCGTGCTCGGCGCCCCAACCAAAGAAACATCTGAGGCATTGAAATAGGATCGAATAAAGAAGCTTCCGGACGAAACAGTCCATGAATAGTTACCATCAGCACCGACCTTTATGATCTCTCCAACCTGGGAAAAACTACCGTTTTGTACCTGAAAAAGCCGTGCATAAGCGCCTTCTATCGGGTTGCCTAGCTGATCTTTAATCACGCCGCTCAGGTTTGCTGCCTGAAGTGAAAAAGATAAGAGCGAAAATAAAAAGGCCAGGACAATTGCTGAAGCTCTGGTATTAATAAAACCCAATAGACCTTTACACATACAGACACTCCAAAAAAGAAGAAATTTTTATTTTTACGAACTAAAGGTAGGCGGTAGGACAAAATAAGATTTTGTACTCAAGGAGTATAGCTTGTTCTTGGGAAAGTGTTTTTTCAATGCAGTTATCGTGTCATCGTGTAATGTTTTATAGATTTAAGTTGAAACCTCTTCGAAGTTTTATCAACTAGCGAGACTTTTTATACATCAAGGATTTAAGGAATCTCAGAACAGGCAAGGATGCCAAAGAGCGTAGTTAGATGGGTAAGCACCTAAAACACATCATCCTCACTTAGACGAGGATGATGGAAGAGGGAAAAATAGTAGTCTGCACAGTTTTTGAAAACTGAAATTGAAAGACTATTTATTCACATAAATTGCGGTTGTTTGATATTGAAATTACTCTGAAGCAACTTTTCTCTTTCGTGGAATCCATTTCTTTTTTAGCGGATTGGGTTGTGAAGCTTTATTTTCACTCAGTGCTTTTGTCTTAGGTTTAGTGTTGCTAAGGGGGCGTTTTGCCTCTTGATCAAAGCTTTTAGGCTTTTTAGGTTTTTTCGCTTTAATCGGTGCTTGTACTTTTTTGGATTCCGATAGTGGCATGATTGGCTTGAAGCCATCGATGATTTTTCGTTCTATCGAAGTTTGAATTAAGCGCTCAATACCTAATAAGTCTTTATGTTCTTCGGCGCAGACCAGCGAAATAGCATGACCATTTGCTCCTGCACGACCCGTTCTGCCTATTCTATGTACGTAATCTTCAGCAACATTAGGTAATTCAAAATTTACAACTTGAGGTAATTGAGAGATATCAATTCCGCGGGCAGCAATATCCGTCGCAATTAACGCGCGAATTTTTCCAGATTTAAACTCAGCCAAGGCTCTGGTTCGTGCTCCCTGGCTTTTGTTACCGTGAATGGCTGCCGCGCTAACACCGTGTGTTTCAATAAACTTGGTAAGTTTGTTGGCACCATGCTTTGTTCGACAAAACACTAATACCTGCTGCCAGTTATTATCGAGTATCAATTTGCATAAGAGAGCAGACTTTTTATTCTTATCAACGGGATGAACGCACTGTTCAATCGTCACGGCGGTGGTATTTTTCGGACTCGCTGAAATCTCGATAGGAGATCGAACAATGCTTTTGGCTAATGTATTAATCTCACCGGAAAATGTCGCAGAGAACATCAGGTTTTGTCGCTTGGCTGGTAGCAAGGCGATTATCCTTTTGATGTCATGGATGAAGCCCATGTCGAGCATTCTGTCTGCTTCATCTAAAACCAGTATTTCAAGCTGATCAAATTTAAGGGCATTTTGTTTGAAAAGGTCTAGAAGTCTGCCAGGCGTGGCAACTAACACATCAACACCGCTTCTGAGTTTCTGCATTTGTGGGTTTATCTTAACGCCGCCGAATACTACAGCGCTTTTTAATGGCAGGTACTTGCTATAAAGATGAACGTTTTCTGCAACCTGTGCTGCTAATTCACGTGTAGGCGTTAACACAAGAGCGCGCACTTGATTGCTCTGAGCTTTTTTCCCCAAACTTAGTCTTTGTAATAGAGGTAATGTAAAACCAGCTGTTTTGCCTGTACCGGTTTGCGCCATCGCCATGACATCGTTACCGGTTAAAATGGCGGGTATGGCTTTTAGTTGTATCGGGGAAGGTTCTGTATAACCTTTATCTGAAATTGCTTTTAATAATGGATCGGATAAACCAAGGGAGTCAAAACTCATATATTTACTCAAAAAAGATTCGGGACAAAGTAATGTTACTTTGCGAGATAATTGCGGCGAAGCTTACAGCAATTAGCATCCCAGCACTATTATTAACATGAAAACAAAGGCAATAAGCAGGTTTGGAAGGGCTAAATCATCAAGGGTTTGGAATTAAGTGCCATGTTTAAGCAAATTCGCTCATCATCGTAAATTACTCTAAACTCATAATGACATCTAATTCTCGATACAGAACAAACCTTCACCTAGTCTTTAAATTTCAAGTGAGTGTATATGGTTGATGTAAGCCCCGCCAAAAAACAATGTGAATGTATTGTGATCTTTGGTGCATCTGGTGATCTAGCATTTCGTAAACTCTTGCCTTCATTTTATGATTTGTTTGGTTTACAGCAATTACCCGATGACTTTAAGGTTTTAGGGGTCGGAAGATCAGATTATTCTGATGCAAGTTTTAGAGCGTCCTTACTGGAGCCCCTAAAAGAACATAGCCGTTTGAAGCATGAATGCATTAACGAGTTTTTGGAACACGTTCATTATCTCAGCTTAAATACTTCTGAAACGCAGGACTATGTCAAACTTAAATATTGGCTTGCTGATTTAGAAACCAAACGTGGTAAAGCGTTTGGCATTCTTTATTACTTAGCGACACCCCCGAGTTTATTCGAAGTAATACCCAAGTGCCTTGCTGAGCATGGTCTAAACCAACAGAGCAATGGCGTCAGAAGACTCGTTGTTGAAAAGCCTTTAGGTAAGGATTTGGAGAGTGCGATTCAGTTGGATGATGCCCTGCATGCTTGTTTTGATGAAAAACATATTTTTCGTATCGATCATTATCTTGGTAAAGAAACGGTTCAAAACCTCTTGGTTTTTCGTTTTGCAAACGGTTTATTTGAACCACTTTGGAATCGCAACTTCATCGATTACATTGAGATTACCAGCGCAGAATCTTTGGGGGTCGAAGGGCGCGGTGGCTATTATGATCATTCTGGCGCCCTTAGAGACATGTTTCAGAATCATCTTCTGCAGGTGCTCGCCATGATGGCGATGGAGCCACCGCCAACTATCAAGGCAGATGCGATTCGAGATGAAGTTGCTAAACTCCTGGAAAGTTTAAAGCCTTTAACGAAAGAAAATTTACAACACGATTTGGTATTAGGTCAATACACAGACTCGATTGTCAGAGGCAAAGCTTATGATGCTTATCGAGAAGAAAAAGGTGTGGATCCTGCCTCTCGTACAGAAACCTACGCCGCACTTAAATTAGCGATACAAAATTCTCGGTGGAATGGTGTGCCGTTTTATGTGCGCACAGGCAAACGTTTACCCACTCGGGTGACTGAGGTGGTGATTCATTTTAAACAAACGCCACATCCGGTATTTGGTTCTAATACCCCTAATAATAAATTAATTATCCGCATCCAACCTGATGAAGGGATCGTTATCAAGTTTGGTTTAAAGAAAACAGGCGCAGGTTTTGAAACTGAAGAAGTGGCCATGGATTTTCGCTATTCCGATTTAGGCCAAATGACGATAACCAGTGCTTATGAGCGTTTACTATTAGATGCGGTTAATGGTGATGCAACTTTATTTGCCCGTAGCGATGCTGTGCAGGCCTGTTGGCAATTTGTTGAGCCGATATTAAATTATCAAAAGAATGATCATAGTTTATACGGATATGCGGCGGGCACTTGGGGGCCGAAGGAGGCTGAAGACTTATTAGCAAAAGATGGTCGTATTTGGCGCTTTCCTTGTAAAAATTTGACAGATACCCACTTTTGTGAGCTCTGAAAGGCAACTTGTATGACTTGTAAGACTACGCAAAAACAGCACACAGTTTTTAATTCACAAGAAGACTTGTTCTTATATTTGGCCACAGAGCTTGAGCGTTATAGCAAGCAAGCAACTGAGCAACATATTTCTCTTTCGGGCGGTTCCACACCCAAAGGTTTATTTTCTTTTATCTGCTCAACACATTTTAAGAAAGAAATTAGTTGGTCTAATTTACACTTTTGGTGGGGGGATGAGCGTTGCGTTAAATTTAACGATTCAGAAAGCAATTATGGCGAAGCAAAGCGGCTCTTGTTTGACCATATAGACATACCTAAGAACAATATCCATTACATTCCTCTGGATTTGACTAATAGCATTGAAGATTATCAGTTAGCCGCTGAAACTTATGCATCCGATATGAAACAAAACATACCATTACATAAGAACTTTCCAGTTTATGATTGGATTTTGCTTGGGGTAGGCGAGGATGGCCATACCGCTTCCTTATTTCCAAACGAAGCTGATTTGGCGTCACACCAAATAACCTTGTGCGTAAAAAAACCGACCACTGGTGAATTTAGAGTGAGCATCAGCGCAAACACCATACGTTCAGCCAAGCGTGTGAGCTACCTTGTAACGGGGATGTCCAAAGCCCAGGTTATTGCAGAAATTCTCAATGAGGTAGGCAGATATAACGATTACCCTGCCTACTTAATCAAATCCGATCAGGGTAACACTGAATATTTATTAGATTCTGAAGCAAGTCATTTATTATCATCATCAAAAGAGGGACGTCGACAGTGAAAGCAGATATCGCAGTGATCGGTTTGGCAGTAATGGGCCAAAATCTAATTCTGAATATGGATGATAAAGGCTTTCGAGTGTTGGCTTATAATCGTAGCCCTGATAAGACGAAAGACTTTTTAGCGGGCAGTGCATCAGGTACAAATATAGAAGGTGTATATAGCCTAGAATCTCTAGTCGAGGGCTTGGAAAGGCCCCGGAAAATTTTATTTATGGTCAAAGCGGGAGATGCAGTTGATGCACTCATCGCGCAGCTTGCTCCTTTGCTTGCACCAGGTGACGTATTAATCGATGGTGGAAATTCAAATTTCACAGATACTTCAAGACGCGTTGACGAATTAAGTTCAAAAGATATTTTCTTTTTGGGCTGTGGCATATCAGGTGGAGAAGAAGGTGCGCGTTATGGTCCTTCAATTATGCCGGGTGGTAATCATGCTGCTTGGGCCTCAGTAAAACCGATTCTTCAAAGTATCAGCGCCAAAACAGACGAGGGGGATCCTTGTTGTGATTGGGTAGGTGAAGGTGGCGCGGGGCATTTTGTCAAAATGGTACATAACGGTATTGAATATGGTGATATGCAATTGATAAGTGAAGCTTATCACTTTATGAAGACATGTTTAGGCATGAGTAATTCAGAAATGCATGAGGTGTTTACAAGCTGGAATAACACAGAGTTAGATTCCTACCTGATTCAAATCACGGCTGATATTTTAAATACAAAAGATGAAAATGATGAATACGTTCTTGATAAAATACTTGATTCAGCCGGCCAAAAAGGCACCGGAAAATGGACTAGTATTCATTCCTTGACTCTTGGCATCCCTTTAAATTTAATTACTGAATCTGTTTTCGCTCGTTGTGTTTCAGCATTAAAACAACAACGATTGTTAGCCGCTTCTGTTTATAGCCGTGTCGATGTATCTATCACTGAAGATAAAGAAGCTTGGATAGAAGCACTGCGTCTATCATTATTAGCATCTAAAGTGATGTCCTATGCGCAAGGTTTTATGCTCATGCGCGAAGCATCTTATGAATATGCTTGGAAACTCAACTTAGCAAATGTGGCGTTGTTATGGCGCGGCGGTTGTATCATTCAAAGTCGATTTTTGCAGAATATTGCAGATGCCTTTAATAAGGACACTGAATTAGATTTTTTAGGCTTGGATAGTTATTTTAAAGATATTCTTGAAAGCGCACTCCCAAGCTGGAGAAAGTTGGCTTCAAAAAGCATTGAAATAGCTTTGCCAATGCCGTGTACAATTTCCGCCTTAACCTTTCTGGACTCATACACAACCGCGCGCTTGCCTGCGAATATGATTCAAGCACAGAGAGATTACTTTGGCGCACATACCTTTGAGCGAATTGATAAGCCTGAAGGGGAATTCTTTCATCATGACTGGCTGAATAAATAAACAACTCGCTCACTGAACTTGCCGAAGGTTTTACAACTTGAATGTTGAGTCCTGCTAATGCATTTCGATACTTCGACGGGCTCAGTGCAGGCAAAGCTCAATGAGTGAAAGTTCTTAAGCTGAATATTTTGCCTGTAAATATTCAAACACCGCACGAATGCCAAAAGCTTCACCACCAATCGGTCTGCCGGGTAGCTTTCTATTATTCCACGCCATAACATCAAAATGCACCCAAGGCGTTTCTTTCGATACAAACATTTGCAGGTAAAGCGCCGCGGTAATCGCGCCCCCGAATGGACTATCGACAGAGTTTTGGGTATCTGCGATCTGACTATTTAACATACTCTGATAGGGCTTAAACAAGGGGAGCTGCCAAATAGGGTCTTTTACTTTTTGGCTGCTTGAGCTTAAATTTTTCGCCATTTCATCATTGTTACAAAAGAAGCCTGGTAATTCTGTGCCGAGTGCAACGCGGCATGCGCCTGTGAGCGTTGCAAAATCGATGATGGCTTCAGGTGACTCACTATCTGCTTCGGTTAATGCATCACATAAAACCAGTCTTCCTTCTGCATCGGTATTATCAATTTCAACGGTAATCCCTTGGCGTGTGGTTAATACATCGCCTGGTCTGAAGGCATTTGAAGACACTGCATTTTCGACAGCAGGAATTAATACTCTAAGTCGCACTGGTAGCTGGTGCTGAATGATCAAGCTAGCTAAGCCTAAAACGTGAGCAGAGCCGCCCATATCTTTTTTCATGTTTCGCATAGCCGATGCAGGTTTCAGGTCAAGCCCGCCGCTATCGAAACAAACACCTTTGCCCACTAAAGTGACTTTAGGATGATTTGGGTCACCCCAAGTAAAATCAATTAGTCTGGGCTCATGAATGCTTGCCCTGCCTACTGCATGGATGGTAGGGAAATTCTGTTTTAACAGCTCTTCACCAATGATGTGTTTTACTTGAATGCCGGAGTATTCAGCAGCTAGTTTATCAACAATGTTTGAAATATCTGCTGGCATTAAATCACTGGCAGGGCAGTTGATCATGTCTCGAACTAAATAAATTGATTTTATGGTTTTTAAGGCGTCGTCTATCAGCGCTTGATTTCTTAAAGCTAGTGTCGCTGAATTTTTGGTCTCTTTTTTGTAACGATCATAGGAATAACTGGCTAAACCCCAAGAAACTGAGAAGTCTAAAATAAATTTATCTGAATCAGCTGAATTCAGGGACTCAGGTAATGAACCCAAAGCATACTGACCTTCAGGAAGTAAGGTTGGTAAATCGCCGGACACAAAATAGTCGTAATCTTTATCTATGCCATAAACTACGCTCGACATAGTGCCGTCATCGCTAGGTATTATTCGAAAACCTTTACCATCGAACTTCGTTGCCGCTAACCAGTTCTGAGTTTGGTTTGGCTGGGTTTGTAGCCATTCGACATAGTGTTCTGAAAATATAATATCGATTGGTGTACCGTTATTTGCTAAAACAATTTGGTTTTTCATAACTAAATGTGTCCTGATTGGGTTCCAGCTTAAGCGTAATTTTAGTCTTTATAGGATAGTTATTATTTAAATAAAACAAAATCTATAATTAGAATGGGAGGCGCTCTGAGCGTGAAAGGAAATAAAAAGGGCCTAAAAGATATTTAGACCCTTGCCAAACTCTAAACTTTAAAATCAGCTTTAAGTTTTTTAGCAATGATATTTTTACTAAGTGTGACGTACTTGGGTAAACCTGAATCGCAATACGGAGGATAGTCTTCACCTCGGATAAGCGGCGCCAGATATTCACGACAATCTTTAGTGATACCAAAACCTTCATCAGTGATGAAATGGATAGGCATTTTCTTTTCCTGGTTCGCCACTTGGCTTAAAGGCGCTTCGCCAACTTTCCACTTATAAGGCTGATTGCTTTCTCGAACTATAATAGGCATCACGGCATTTTTGCCATTGATTGCAAACTCTACCGCGGCTTTACCCATGGCATAGGCCTGATCGACATCAGTAGCAGATGCGATATGTCGAGCAGCGCGCTGTAAATAGTCAGCAACGGCCCAGTGATACTTATAACCAAGTGACTGTTTAACCATATTTGCTAGTGTGGGTGCGACGCCACCTAATTGTGTATGGCCAAAGGCATCTTTAGCGCCCGCATCGGCAACAAAGCGTCCATCTTCATACTGAGTGCCCTCTGATGCGACAATAACGCAATAGCCATGCTTCTTCACGCTTTCTTCAACCTTCGCTAGGAATTTTTCACGATCAAAAGCGATTTCAGGAAATAAGATGATGTGAGGTGGCTCATTACCATTATTACCCGCCAAGCCTCCTGCTGCAGCAATCCAACCTGCATGTCGCCCCATTACTTCTAGAATAAATACCTTGGTTGAAGACTCGCACATTGAGGCAATATCCATGGCAGCTTCTTTAGTAGAGATCGCAACATATTTTGCGACTGAACCAAAGCCCGGACAGCAGTCAGTAAACGGTAAGTCATTATCAACGGTTTTAGGCACACCAATACAGGTAATGGGATAACCCATTTTTTCACTTAGTTGGGAAACTTTGTATGCCGTGTCTTGTGAGTCACCGCCGCCATTATAAAAGAAATAGCCGATATTGTGCGCTTGGAAAACTTCAATCAGGCGTTCATATTCACGCTTATTTTCATCAAAGTTTTTAAGTTTGTAACGACATGAACCAAATGCACCGCTAGGCGTATAACGAAGACCCGCAATCGTTTCGGGTGACTCTAAACTGGTATCAATCAGTTCTTCACGTAATGCGCCAATAATGCCGTTACGCCCAGCGTAAACCTTTCCAATTTTATCGGGATGTTTACGCGCCGTTTCGATCAATCCGCAAGCTGATGCGTTTATAACGGCTGTAACACCGCCAGATTGTGCATAAAATGCATTTTTTATGGTCATACCTTAAACCTTGTATTGTGATTACTCAGCGATACGCCAAGTTTAAATTTGTTTATCGTCTTAAAATAAGAAAATTAATCGTTTAATTTCTTAGTCAGAATTTCATTGAATAGTTTCGGGTTGCCTTGGCCTTTTGAGGCTTTCATTAATGGCCCCATAAAACCACCCATCAGTTTTTTGCGTTTCTTGTCATCCGCTTCTTTATATTGAGCAATTTGCTCTGGCATTTCCGCCAAGACTTGATCAACTAATTTTTCTAAAGCACCGGTATCTGAAACCTGCTTCAAACCTTGTTCATCAATGATTTGATCGACATTGGTTTTGCCGCTCCACAGCAGCGCGAATACCTTTTTAGCCCCAGAAGATGAAATAGTATTATCTTTTACACGCAGCACTAATTGGCCTAATTCTTCAGCACTTATAGGGCAATGGCTGAGAGAAATGTTATTGCTATTAAGGTTAGCGCTCAATTCGCCAAGCACCCAGTTTGCAGATAACTTCGCATCCGATGAGATTTTAGTCATTACTTCAAAATAACCAGATAAGCCAGCTTGGTTAGCGATGAGTGTGGCATCGTAATCGGATAGGCCGTATTGCTCGACAAAACGTTTACAGCGGGCATCCGGCAGTTCTGGTAAATTATCTTGAATTTCTTTAATGTAACTTTGATCAAACTCAACAGGTAAGAGGTCAGGGCAGGGAAAGTACCGATAGTCGTTCGCTTCTTCTTTGCTTCTCATGGCGCGAGAAACATCTTTTTCGCCATCGTATAAACGTGTCTCTTGGGTAATTGATCCACCACTTTCCAATACATCTATTTGTCTTACAACTTCCAAAGCGATTGCTTTTTCCATGAAGCGGAAAGAGTTAAGGTTTTTAGTTTCAGTTCGTGTGCCTAATTTATCTGAACCTTTTGGGCGTATTGAAATGTTGACATCAAAACGCATCGATCCTTGAGACATCTCGCCATCACAAATACCAAGAGAGGTAACGATAGAGTGTAACTTTTTAGCAAATGCTACAGCTTCTTCGGCATTACTCATATCTGGTTCAGAAACTATTTCAATTAGAGGTGTGCCAGCGCGATTTAAGTCGATACCCGAGTAACCGTGGTAGTCTTCATGTAATGATTTACCCGCATCCTCTTCAAGATGAGCATGATGAATGCGAACTGTTTTTGTGGTGCCATTATCTAGGGTTATTTCAACTACGCCAGCACCGACAATAGGCAGGTCTAGTTGAGTTGTTTGATAACCTTTTGGAAGGTCTGGGTAGAAATAGTTTTTGCGTTCAAAGATTGAGCGCTTATTGATATCGGCATTAATCGCCAAGCCAAACATAATGGCATAACGAAATGCTTGTTCGTTTGGAACGGGTAAGGTGCCTGGTAAGGCAAGATCGACTTCATTTGCTTGGGTATTAGGCTCAGCGCCGTAAGCAGTAGAAGAACCTGAAAATATTTTGGTTTTAGTCGCAAGCTGAACGTGAACTTCTAGCCCTATAACCGTTTCCCATTCTGTATAAGTAGTTGTCATTGATTCCTCCGGTTTAACAGTTTTTTGGGGCTAGGGTGTGCCAATCGGTATTTGACTGAT
>JBFJZQ010000031.1:0-16507 GCA_041622015.1 Oleiphilaceae bacterium | reverse complement strand
GATGTGAAATTGGAAAACCTCAATAGCTTACCTGCCGACATCGTTAATGAATCTCCGGATTTGGAGGTTCTCATTATTCATAAAGATGCTGTCTATCGCGACTCTATTCAGCGTCAGTTAGCAATGTATGATGTTAAAAGTGAAACCAGTAGTGATATCACTCAAGTGAACAATAGCGCGCCGAGTAGGCCAAAAGATATCATATTATTAGATACACAGTGTCTGGATATCAATCAGCCCGACACAATCAAGGTATTAAAGAAACACGCTTTAAAAGAACAAGGTCGAGTTATCTTATTAAAAAGTGAGCTGAAACATGTGCACTCACTTGATGCCCAAAGTGACTTACAAATATTGAAGCCCTTATCAAGAGCACAGTTACTTGCGATAGTCGGTTTAGTGACCTCAGGTGATCTAATGATGCCGTCGAAACAAGTGGAAGCTGAATTCAAACAAGCTAAGGGCGCGAAGATTTTATTGGCAGAAGATAGTGCCGCAAACCAAATGGTCGCCACGACGATGTTGAAGCAGGCGGGTTTTAGTGTGGATGTTGCAAATAATGGTCAGCAAGCCGTTGATGCTGTTGAAGCAAGGCCTTATGACTTAGTGTTGATGGATATGCGCATGCCAGAAATGGATGGCTTGGCAGCGACACGTTTAATTCGGTCTAACCCTGCGCATACCCACTTACCGATTGTCGCATTAACTGCCAACGCGCAAAAAGAAGATGTCGATAATTGTTTAGCCGCCGGGATGAATGCTTATCTATCAAAACCGATTAAGAAATCCAAGTTACTTGAATCGATCTATAATTTTTTGGATGGGGCAACTCGGTCTTCAGATTCTTTAGAGGATTCGGCTGAAGCTGACCAAGATAAAAAAATTGAACTGCCAGATTTTAATGGAGAACCTTTTTTTAAGGCAGACATATTAACAGAATTGAGTGAACAAGTTACCCTCGAGGTGCTGCCCTCTATTGTTGAGAATTTCATTCAGGATTGCCATAAACGAATGAATCGTATTCAAGAGAGTAAAGCGAGTTTGGATATGAACTGTATAGGCAATGAAGCGCATACTATCAAAAGTAGTTCAGCCTTATTTGGTTTGATTCGCATGCAAACCATAGCGAAATATCTGGAGGCGGCTTGCAATGAAAAGAACCAAGAAACAGTCCCCGGTTTGGTCGAACAACTAATAGCTACGAATGAACCAAGTCTGAAGGCATTAAGTGAAGGTGCGGCTACATTGACCTAATAAAATCGAGCTATAGTGTATAAAAATCTAGAAATGCTCAGATTTTAGACGCGTTAGACCTTGCAGCCCAACACTAGAATCACAGGTCAAAAAACGACCATTCTCGCAGGCTATATTTTGTTTTCTTGCAGGTTAGAGCTCATTCATTTTTGCAGCCCTCACCTCTATCCAGCGAGTTCAGTGCGTTATACCTCAGTCTATTCCTCGCCATCTTCGAAGCCTCACCTCGTCATGCCCCAAGCCCTCACTCGTTATTCCCGCGCAGGCGGGAATCTATGGTTTAATGTACCCATCACCAATATATTCAAGGAAGAATATGCAACCTGCAATTTATATACTGGCAAGCGGTAAAAAAGGAACTCTATACATAGGGGTCACAAGCAACTTAGTTCAAAGAGTCTGGCAGCATAAAGAAGGAATTAACGAAGGTTTTACTAATAAGTATGCAGTAAAGCAGCTTGTGTATTATGAACTTCATGAATCCATGGAGTCCGCCGTCTCAAGAGAAAAGCAGCTTAAGAAATGGCGTCGTCAATGGAAGCTAAATCTTATTCATGAATTTAACCCGTCTTGGTATGACTTATGGGGTTCGATAACTGAGGTTTAGTGAGGCAAAGACAATAGATTCCCGCCTGCGCGGGAATGACGAGGTGGGGCTTGGGCATGACGAGGTGGGTCTTGGGAATGACGAGGTGGGTCTTGGGAATGACGAGGTGGGGCTTCGAAGATGGCGAGGAATGGGCTGCGGTCTGATGGAGTGAGCTTGCAGAATAACGGAGTATGGGATACGGGAAAGTATGGTTCTGTGCATATCACTCAAGAAAGGGTATAAAGTCTGACAGGTGGTAATCACTAAAAATATCAATGCCTAGCCATGACTTTATCAAATATAAACCGAAGAAAATAAAAGGTAGGAAAATACATAAAGCAAGATAAGCCAGAAAAACCTTTCCGACTATTTTCCCTAACAATCTGCGTGCTCTTTCTTTTACACGCCTGGTCTCACTTCGATCTCTTAGTAAGTTAATATGAATATGATATTTTATAAAAAATAAGGGCATAGCCAGCTTGACACCGCTTGACTCAGGGCTTGTTCCATCCTCCTTGCTTGCGTCTATGATACTGCTGTTATTCATGAGGTATCTCGTTTATAGCTTGTTTGTTACTGTCCATTGTCCATTTTTCAAGCTTGGCTATCAGGCTTTGTTTGTCGACAGGTTTGGCTAAGTAGTCATCCATCCCTGCTTCAATAAACCTATCCTGGTCACCCTGCATCGCATTTGCCGTGAGCGCAATGATCGGTGTATGTGGAATGTCTTTGTCTGCGCGTATACATTTTGTTGCTTCGACACCATCCATTTCTGGCATATAAATATCCATGAGAACGGCTGCAAACTGTTTGCTTTGAAGGGCTTCGAAAGCTTCTTTCCCATTATTAACAATATGAAGTGTAAATGGGCTGGCATTGAGCATTGCGCGAAATACTATTTGGTTAGATGGGCTGTCTTCAGCCAATAAAATATCGTAGCTTTGCTTGTTTTGTTCTGCTTTAAGCGTAGAACGAACGTCTAAAGGCTTGTCTAGACTGTGATCTGTCTCGCTTAGCTTGAAAGGGAGGTGAAAGCTGAAAATTGCACCTTTCCCTGGTATTCCCTCTGCATGAATATGCCCACCCATTAATTCTACTAATTGTTTGCAGATCGCTAGACCCAAGCCCGCACCCTCATGTCTTCGCTGCGAAGAATTATCTAGTTGGCTGAAGGGGTTAAAGAGTATCTCCACTTGCTCTTCTGAAAAACCGATGCCGGTATCACGAATTTTAAAGTTAACATCGACTTCGTCGGCACTGACATTTTGTGTGGAGACCGAGACTTCTATTTCTCCGGATTCAGTAAACTTAATCGCGTTCGAAATCAAATTCAGTAACACTTGCTGCACTCTAATCTGGTCACCAAGCACCATCTTCTCAGGTAGGCTGCTCAGTTTTTTAACCAGCTTCAGATTTTTGTCTTTCGCCGGGTTATCTGCCAACGCTAAGACATTTTCTAAGGCAGTTTCGATATTAAAACTCACCTGATCTAGTTGAATTTTATTGGCTTCCATTTTACTGATGTCGAGAATTTCATTCAGAATATGCAGTAGTTGTTGGGCTGAATTATAGGCGGTGTCCAGGTAACGTTTTTGTTCCTTGGGGAGGCTGTCATTTTCATTTAATACTTCCAATAAACCCAAAATGACGTTCATCGGAGTACGAACTTCATGGCTCATGGTCGCCAGGAAGGCACTCTTGGCTTTGTTCGCCGATTCTGCCTTATCTCGAGAGCGAGCTAATTCAAGCTCGTTTTGTTTTAACTCAGTAATATCAACCAGAAAGCCGACGCTGCCACCGCCTCGGATCGGGCGTTCGACTATGCGTACCCAATGACCAGAGGTCAGCTGTTCTTCCATGGTCGGACCATCAGGTGAATTGTGTTGTGCGAGTCGCCGTTGAATGCGCTGTTCAATATCTTCCTCTGCCTTTAGGCTAAATTGACCTCTACTGAAGGCATAACGCAGCATTTCTTCGAAGGTGCGGCCTTCCTGAAGATAGTCTCGACTCAGTTCATAGAGTGAACGATAGCGGTCGTTACAGGTAATCAATCTGTCCTGGCTATCAAAAATAACAAAACCATCGGGTAGCGCATCGATGGCATCTCGAAAGCGTATTTCACTTTGTTCTAAAGCAATTTTGGCCTCATCAACCGCGCGCTGAAAGCGTTTAGGGAGGCGCAGTAAGAGAAAAATAAGCATGGATGCTACCAGCGAAATAACGCTACTCATTAACCAAAAAAGTAGTATTTCACGTGTACTTAGCCTAATAGGCGAGCTTGAAATATACATGTCCCATGAACCAGCAGGTAATGAAACGGTGGCGCTTGCAATGGAATTATTCACTGTCGAATCTGTACCGTAGAAGGCTTTACCTTGTTCGCCTCGGCTATCTGTGCCGCGAATAGCAATGGTGTCTTTTAGAGTGTCATCGTCTAGCCCTACCTCGTGTAGAAAAGCTGGCATGTCGATCAGTATTGTGGCAAAGCCCCAGAAGAATTCCTGCTTGGTAGCTGAGTTTGGTAAATAAATCGGTAATCTGCCGATTAAGGCCTGGCCACCTTGTTTTAAGGTTAAGGGGCCTGCAATCCAGATATTCCGGTGCATTAATGCGTTCTCGGCAGCTTGGCGCCGTTGTGGGTCGGCTAATAAGTTGTGTCCGATAGCCTTGCGATTGGTTTCCAGTGGCCATACATGCTGGACTATACCCTTGGGGGCTAGTTGCAAGCTCCGAATGGCAGAACCGTGGCCCCCTAAAGATTCAGCAAAGGCCTGGAACTGTTCTTCAGATATATTTGGATTGGCTCTGACTAAACCCGCCAGACCTTTAGTGAGAAACAGTCGAGAGTTTAATTCTGTTTCAATTTTTCCGCGGAAATTGGAAAGACGTTCGGTCGCTTGTTTGGTATTTCCCAGTGCTAAGGTATCGAGTTTCTGTTCATACCAAATAAAACTTGCTAGCAAGAGAGACAAGAATAGCGCGCAAGCAATCACCCCCGCGACTATTTTGCTACTAAGGGCTTGTAGGAATGAATTAGACACTGGCGTGAAATATTTTAAGCTTGTTTGCTTACCTGGGGTTTTGATCATGCTTGCTTGTGATAGCTCTACTTCGACCCATTTAGCCAGATCAGTCAATATTTTGCGCTGAGAGGCATCCAAACGGCGAGGCTTGGTATCGATTACTGCCAAGGTACCAACACAATAGCCATCCGCTGTTTTGATTGTTTGTGCTGCATAGAAACGTATTTTTGGGGAACCGGTAACCAAGGGGTTATCATAAAAACGGTCATCATTAAGAGTATCTTCGACGATAAAAAGATCATCGTGACAAATAGCATGACCACAAAAAGATATATAACGCTCTGACTCAGAAATATTCAGACCCTGGGCTGACTTAAACCACTGTCGGTCTTTATCGATAAAGCTAATGACTGCGATAGGCACATCCAGTAATTGCTGAGCTAGCCGAGTAATTCGGTCAAAGCGTTCCTCCGGCTGAGTATCTAATAAATCCAGCGCATAGAGGCGTTTAATTCGCTGACGTTCATTTTCTGGCATAGGCGCATTAATCATTATTGAATATCCATAGTCTGGTCGTGTTTTAAATCGCAAGTTATCAAGCGTTAAACTTCTTTAGTTAGTTTACTGGGCGACTTGAAGTTACCTTTATTTACTAGAAAGGCAAACCATTTTAAGGCGCCAAGTTTTAGCATGAGATATGTGCAGCTTAATACATAATGTACTTGTCCTTTTTGGTATAGCTCGATTTCTGTTAGTTCGAGCACAACCGGGTCTGCATCTTTACCGAGCAAGAGTGAAGCGGGGCTAATCCAGGCTTGCGGTAAGTTGTGGTATTGGTCTTTCCATGTGGCAAAGCTATCTTCTTCAAGGGTTTTACCTGTGTCGCTAGGTCGTCCAAATAAATGCAGCTTCCCTGACATAATGGCTAGCAGGCTTGGTAGTACACGATGCATGCGCTTGGCTGTGGTAAATTCGGGTAGATATAAAGTCTTTTTACCAGTTGTAAACGGTGTCAGACGAAGCGGTTTTTTAGCTTCTTTGAGTGCGCAAAGAGCTAACCATAAGCAAACAGGTAATAACGCGACTAAGCAGCATCCTGCCATGAGACGTTCAAGCATAGTTGCCACGCTGAAGGCTTCAAGAGAGCTGTTACCTAGCATGAAAGGTTCATCTATCGGGCAAATAATATCCATGTCCACACGGATTAAGGTATTGCCCAGCACTATCGCATGCTTTACATCCATACCCGGGCCTATGTAGGTGCCGTCCATGACTAAGGTATTGGTAAGCTGAACGCCTTCGTCAATAATACAGTGGTTGCCAATTACCACCGTGTCTGAACAGCGGACGCTGCTGGCAACGCGACTAAAATGGCCTAATGATAATGAACCGTTTTCGATATTGGTCAGCTTGCATTGGGCTTGAATGCCCAGCGATAAAGCCGATGGCCTGTTATTGGCGGCCGCTCGTTCACTGTTTCGTTTTGAAATCTTCAAGGCTAGAGCATGGTAATCGCTTAGTTTGCTTAAGCTGTTTTGGTTCAAGTCAGCTTGCGTTTCGTGAAAGCATTTCCAGTCCAAGGTGTTGATAGATAAGCTTGGATCGGTGACGTCATAACAATAGACGCCATCATGCTCATCGATGCTGCCATTCCAAATATCGCCGCGCAGGGCTAGATACGGATAAGGCAGGGTGTCGCCAAGACGTCGAATGACTTCATCCGGTTTTTCATCAGGTCTACTTAATACGTAAGTGATATTGATGCTCCAGCGGTGGCCGTCGGCAAAATAAGCTTTGACCTTGTCGCTATGCACATTGGTCACGATAATGACGTTGGTAACCTGACGTTGCCGCAGAATCTCAATGGTATGTTCCAAGATCGGCTTCCCAGCAATGGGCAGCATGGCAGGTGAATATGCGGAATTCAGTGGGGCAAGGTCTTTTCCATCTCGGTCGGCAAAGATAACAGCAAACATAATGATTCTCCTTTATGGGTGAGCCTAGTAGGCGCCACGTCCAGTAATGATAAGAGGGATAGTTTTAAAAATAAGTGTAATATCACGCCAAAAACTGCGTCGATGTAAATAGTCAATATCCAGTTTGGCCTGTTCATGAAAGGGTATGTCTGAACGACCTGCGACAACCCATTCAGAAGTCAGTCCCGGAATGGAATCCAAGCGCTGAAGATGATTCGGCTGATAGCGTAATAATTCATCAAAGACCGCTGGCCGTGGCCCAACAACCGACATGTCTCCCTTCAAAACATTAATTAACTGAGGCAGCTCATCGATTGAATAGCGTCGGATAAATTTACCGACTCGGGTGATGCGCGGGTCATTTTTCATTTTAAAATTAACCCCATCGCGCATTTCATTTTGACTTTGTAATTGCTGTTTTCTGTCTTCTGCATCGATATACATGGAGCGAAACTTCCAGAAGTTGAAAGGTTGGCCGCGAAAACCAGCACGTTGCTGCTTAAAAAATACCGGGCCGGGGGAATCTAGTTTGATGGCCAGCGCCGTCAGCAAAAATATAGGTAAAAGCATAATCAGTGCATAGCTTGAGAGCACGATATCGCTAAGTCGTTTACTCTTGCGGTTGACATAATGCGACTGGGCCACCTTGAAGCGGGTGATGGTCGAGCGTAGTTTTAATAATGTTTTAGACTCGCTTATTCTTTTCCAGCCAGGATTTGACTGATGGTGATTTTGCTCAGACTTTGATTTCAACACACGCCATAAAAATAATGGATTGCCAAGGATATATCTGCGCCACATACGCTTGGGCTCCTGGTAAAGTCGCCAGATCCATTCGCCATGACTTTCTCGCAGCCATTTCGGAGCACGCGGAATCGTTTGCGAGTAGAAATCAAATAAGCCACCTACGGCTAAACTCAGTCTGACTGATAACTTGTGCTGATGTTTGCTGAGCCATAGTTCTTGTTGAGGCACGCCCATGGCAACGAATAAAACCGAGGTATCGCTCTGGTTGATCTTTTGGATCACCTGTTCACTGGATGCATCGTCCAAATACCCGTGGTGAAAACCCGAGATCTTAAGGGCAGGGTAGTGTGCTGCCACCCAGTCAGCAGTTTTTTTGGCTATCCCGTCGGCACCCCCTAAAAAGTAGGCCGATAAGCCTTTTTCTTGCAGCAGGGCGCAGATGTGAGGAAATAAGTCGGTACCATTTAGATTCTCTTTAAGTGTGTCCTGTTGAATGAAACAGCCAAGCTTCACGCCGATACCGTCAGGTAGGACCCAGTCTGCCTGGTTGAGCGTCTGTCGGTAGTGCGGGTGTTTATAAGCAATATTCAGGCAGTGAGCGTTAATAAAGAACAGTTGTTCTTTGTTGCGGGTATCCAGTGATTGAGAAAGCTGGGCAAGAAAGTCATCACGAGTTTCATTTACAAATGAAATGCCGAGTAATTGGGTATTAGCCTTCTCGTTTTCTGAAGAAGTGCTGGTGCTTTGTTCCTGACTGCTTGGGATAAATGAATACATAATTGAACTGCCTGTGTAAGAAAAAAATACGCTTCTACATGCTATGTATCAAATGCCATGCCAATGTTTATTTTTTGTTTATGTGATTGAAATATAAGTATTAAGTATGATTCTTAGGTGGTTAAGGGTGGGCAGTCGATTATTGCTTTGCAAAATGCGAAGCAATAATCGACACGCTCTTATGAGCGTGCTTTCATCTCCAAGTCTGATTGAATGCGCGCGTTCTGGATACTGCCTATGACCGACGCGGCAAGTTTCTCAATTTTAGGGTAAATGGCCGGCAAAATTCTTAGTAAAAAGGCAGCGCCCGCCGTTGAAATAGAGCGTGAAGGCTCCTTAATAAAAATTTTCCAGTCGCAGCCTATTGCTTGTTTTAGCATGCCTAATGCATGTTCACCGCTTCTGAGTCGAATAGCCTGTCTGGCAAGATATCGAAGCTGGAATGCTCGTGCGGTATTTAGCTCTTTAGCGATAAACTCGGGTGCATAAAGACGGGTTTTTTCGGCGACCTGTTCCCACGATAATAACTGTTGATCTAGTTGAGAAGAGAGTCCGCCGTTATTCAAGCGATAATTGGTCAGAGCTTTGGGAATGCCTTCTACTTTCCACTCGGTTTGTAAGGCGATTCTCAGCCAGCATTCGATGTCTTCTGAACGACGCAACTCGCTATCAAAATAACGCGTTTCCAGCTGGCCATTGTGCTCGGCCATATACTCAATATCTTTGAGTACTTTATGTTTTAACACTGGCGCAGAGCCATTGCCAATTGGGTTGCGGCTGAAAATCTCAGCGGCATCAATATGCTTTAGTTTAGGCATCTGATAGCACTTCGTAGCCTGTCCGTCTTCATCGATAAACGCTGAACGGCTGAAGGATAAGCCAAGTTCAAGGTCTCTTTCTAAGTGGGTGACATGCTCTTCAAGTTTATTAGGATGCCAGGTGTCATCCGAGTCTAAAAATGCCACATACTCGCCACAAGCATGCCTTATGCCGGTGTTTCTCGCACCTGCCAAGCCTCTATTTTCGCTATGATTCACGATGCGAATGCGCTCATCCGTATAGGCTTCACAAATCGCTAGGCTGTTATCGGGAGAGCAATCATTGACGAGGATCAATTCTAAGTGGGGGTAGGTTTGAGCTAATACCGAGTCAATGGCATCGGCGACAAATTTTTCTACATTATAAATAGGCATAACCACGCTGACTGTATGCATAACTTCTTACTCCGTTTATTGGTAATTATGTTTAATTATTTAATTCGTTTTTAGGTCTTGTTAAATTGCCCTTTTAACAAGTAGCTCTTGAAAGATTCGTGCCAGTTTTCTTGCTACCACAGGCCATGTATACAATTCTTCTACTTTCTTTAAACCGTTCAGTCCCATAGTTTTTTTCAAAACCGGGTCAGCCATGATGGTGTTGATGGCATTGGCTACTTGCTCAGGGTGTTGTGAGCTGACCAGACCGTCTATATTTTCGTCAACCAATTCTTTTAACAGGGGAATGTCGCCTGAAATAACGGGTTTCCCCATCTGCCATGCTTCGAGATAAACCACGCCCAGACTTTCTTTGATCGAAGGCACACAGAGTAATTCACATTCAGCTAGAGCCGAGGTCTTTAATGTTTGAGAGGGTGACTCGATCACGGTAATACGGGGATCCTTAAGCAGTTTAAAATCGGCGGTTGATTCAGGGGTTTGCGGGCCGAAGAAAACAAAATGAAGCTCTGGGTGACTCGCCCAGACTTTCTCGGCGGCGGCTAGAACGGCTTGATAGCCTTTGTCGGTATCATGCCGGCCAAGAAATAAAACAAAGGGGGTGTTTTCCAAGCCATATTGTGTTCTGAAAGCCGGGCCATCAATGTCATTACTTAACACTGAAGCCATAGGGCAAACATGTACTTTAGATGCGTCCACACCCTGTTCAATCAGCCAGCTTCGTTCGTGAGCGGTTAGCGCTACCACGGCATCTGACTGGGCATAAATTCGTTTCATTCGGGCACTTCGCCAGACACTCTTATCACCATCACAGGTTCGAGCCAGAGGCGTAAAGATAAACGGCTTATTGAGTTTTTTGGCCGCCTCACAAGCGGCTTCTGTGACCATCGTTAAGCCACTATACACATTGTGTATCAGGTCGTGGTTTGCAGCTTCGTGGATGATTTCTTTGGTCGAAAATCGACGTACGCCGTAATTGAAAAATGGCCGAGACAGCTTTGTGCGAGGGTAGAGTTTGGAAAGTAATGACATCGTCCGTTTACCCTGTCCTGAAAATGGGACTTGTGAAATCGCAATGCCATTATCGATGCGTGTTATTTTGTCTGCTTCACATAGGGCTCTTTCATTGCTTAGATCCTCATCGCTACAATGGCTTAATACATGAGTAGAAATGCCACAATCTTTTAGTGCATGACACATATAGCGGGTGTGAATCTGTGCACCGCCCATTGCAGGCCAATAGCGTGCAATAACGACTAAGGCGGAAGGCCCTAGCTTAAATTTCATTAATGGTGCTTGAATGGTATTCGTATTATCGCTAGGCCTTATTGAATTAAGCGGCATAATGAACCTTCCTTTCAGATAAATCGGATGACTGAGTGGGCTGAGTGTGCGCAGAACCAATGAGCACAAGTGCAGGCCAAATTAAATAGGCAAGAATTTCCAGGTTTTCACCCAGGGTATAAAACAAAAGTAAAATTAAGCAGCAAAGTGCGCTCCGCACGGTGAGGCCTTTATTCAGGTTTAGCAGCAGCGCCAGAAGAGAGAACAGCATGGGTATGGCGAGTGCAAGAAGGCCGACAATACCTTTTACAAACAGTAAGCCGTACCAAGTATGGTGGCTGCCAATAGGCATATATTCAACCAGATGCGGGCCACGTTCAACCACCCCATGCCCCCATATCGGGGCTTCAAATTGCCAGCGATCTATGGCAATACGAGCGAGGGCTTTTCTGACCCGGCTGGAATCTGCGCGTGCTGCATGCAGGGCTTCCCAGAACGATTCATTCAACTCCAGTATTTGGGTGCCAAAAAATGCAACGATGAATGCGCTCGCAGACAGTAGAAACAAAAATGTGGCGGCTTTCACATATTGTAGGGCAAACCATACACAGCTAATGGCGATGATGCTTAAGGCGGCTAAACGCGATTGCGACACCAGAACCATAAGAATGCTTCCGCAAAAGCCAATACGTTGCCATTTTCTATCTTTTTCTGCCAGCGCGAAGACAAAAAAGATATTAGCGACAAAGCCAAGGGCCGGTGCCCAGGGCGTAAATAAGCGCCATCGGGGTGAGCCGGTTTGAGGGTCGAGTTCATAAAGAGACACGGCAAAAAACTCAGGGCCAGGTCCACCGATGATGGATAGGGGCGAAACATACAGCGTTTCAGGTAATCGGACTAACCATGCAAATACAAACAGCGGAAATAGATATAGTGTGTGCAAGCAAACTTTCATGGCGGCTCGATAAATCAGTTCGGGCCTGATGTTCATGGTGCCGGCCAAAATAAATAGGGCTAGCAGCCCCCAGCCTTTCGCCCAGCCAATACTCGACTTAATGGTTTTGCCCATGCCCAGACCAAAATTCAGATGACCAATAACCAAGGCCAAGAGCAAGACAGCCATACCCAGTATCCAAATAAAAACAGGTGCAGGGATACGTCTGTTTGGTGTCGACATCAGCAGGCTTCGGCTAAGTAATAGTCCGAATAATAGCCAGCCAACGACTGGGCCACTGATATACAGGCCACCGATAAAATAGAGCGGATAAGTCGCGGTTAATGCCCGCCAGACTATGCGTTCTTCAGTGTTCTTTGGAGAAAGGGTTTGCGAAACCATAGTAAAGCTAATCCGGCTAGTAGTGATAAATGACAAAATAACCCCCCTGCTAATGCGATCATGCGCTTTAATTTTTCGGGTGTTTCAGGGAGGCTGGGTTCAGCAAGAAGCTGAATTAAAGGGTAAGACGAAAAACGATCATTCTTACCGATATCTTGTTTGGTGAGCGCACTGGTAAATACAGCGGTGGCGACTTGTTGTTGTCTGGCCAGGTCTTCGATATTGAGTAGGTCGTCTATGTTGCCATCAATCCGTTCTTGCAGTGCGGTGATGGTGCTTTGTTCAAGCGCAACCTGATTTTCCAAGCCTTCTTTATCTGCCATCAGTTGTAATAACTCAGTCAGAACTGAGCTTTCCAGTGTCTTTCCTCCTAGCTTGATGAGCTCTGCTACATCGGTATCGGCTTGCTCGATCAAACGACGGCCGCGCTTGGTTAAACTGTCGTTGACGGTGTGATGCGCGGCATGGAGTTGCTTTAATTGTGGATGTTGCTTTCCCCAGACACCTTCTATCGACGCAATTTGTGCGTGAATATCGGCATGGCGTTGTAATTTTTCCTGGAAATTCGGGTCGTTTCTTAAATGGATTGCATGTTTAACATCATGTTCATCCAGTTTGGTACCGGTCAGTAGAATGTCTATTTTGGCTTTTACATAAGCTAAGCGAGCGCGTAATGAGTCAAATTCGGCTTTTTTATCTTCTAACTGATTGACCAAGAGGTCAAAGTGTTCAATTGATAGAATGCCCGCTTTGGTTTGAAAGTTGAGTTTGTTTTGCTGAGAGGTCTCCAGTTTTTGACTGTATTCCGTTAAACTCG
This sequence comes from Oleiphilaceae bacterium, assembly GCA_041622015.1. Classification (GTDB taxonomy): domain Bacteria; phylum Pseudomonadota; class Gammaproteobacteria; order Pseudomonadales; family Oleiphilaceae; genus PZPK01. The sequence continues at coordinate 3,490 of JBFJZQ010000031.1, read as the reverse complement.
ACAAACTCGCCAGTTCACGAGACTCGGTTTCCTGATCCCGCAAACTATCTAACTGCTTTTGCAAGGCATGGTAGAGGGCTTTGGACTTGGCTTGCGCTAACTCACCGGTGGTAGCCGGCATTTTAAATAAGATAAAAGACGTTTGATCAATTAATTTGATACGTGGTTCGCCAAATTCCCCAAGAGATAAATTCACCTCGTTAGCCGCGGCTTGCAGTACCGGGGTGCTCAGGATGAGTTGTTTGTAGTTGACTCTTGGGTCGATCAAACTGGTGCCGTAGGGTGAGGTGCCGCTTGAAGATGCTTGCCCGATACTTTCCACGCTTATCGTGTGACCTTTGGTAGCGCTGGGTAATATGAGTGTCCATTCGCTGACAAATTGCGGCGGTGTTTTCCAAAGAAAAGTGCCAATAGAACCCCATATCAATACCGTGCTCAAGAAGGCAATCGTTAAGTAAACGATCTTGCGTTCTTGTGCATTCAAATGGCTACCTTCAGCGAGTAGACGGTAAAGTAAGCCTTTGTTATTTGATGCTTGCTCAGTCACGGTTAGGTGTTCCTTGGTTGTTTAGCGCAGTAATGGAATGGGTAACAGGATGTCGGTGATGGTGCGTGCAATTTCTCGGATATTGGTGACTTCTGAGTCATAGCAAACCACGCTGTCATTCGGCATCAAATAGGGGTTTTGGCTGAGTTTATGTGGGCTACGTAAGAGCGTTTCGATGTTTCGTTCGATGGCTACCGGTTGCTGACGAACAGGGTCGGTGGTGATCAGCACCACATGGCGGCCACTGTTGGTACTGGCAGCACCCCCGGCACAATTTCCAGAGGTAATGGCATTATGTAAGCGCGCACCATAAGGCAAACTCGTTGCATGGGTGCCAACTGCAGAACCAGCATTATGCATGGCCGGCTGAGTTAGATTAGATATAAATAAACGAATGCCGGGTGGCGTAATCGGTGAAAGTGTAATCAGCTCAACCTGAGGTAAGCCATGGCTTGGTACGCGTATTTGGTCACCTTGTTGCAGGGTAATGTCCTGGCTCGGATAACCTAAAATCATGCCTTTCAGATCGACACTGATAGTGTCATGGCCGCGGATGATTTGTATTCGGCTAACATCCGCATCGGGTCTGATTCCACCAGATGCACTTAGGGCACTGGAAAGTCTGCGCTTAAGGGCGAGGGACTGGCCTTTAGTATTGAAGCTGTCAGTCGTTTGTAGGCTGTCTCGAGTGTTAATGGTCTTTTGGCCAGCATTGAAAACCGCACCCGAGACAAAGACATTGATCGGTGCTAAGTCCTGAACGGTAATACTGACTTGTGCCATGCCTGCTTTGAATATGCCTTCCAGGCCAAGCTTCTCATTGATGAGAGTTTCCAGTTCATAAAGGGTTTTATTATTGGCTGCCAGTGGTGCCAGAAACGGTAGTTTTAGTTGTCCCTCAAGACCGATTTCATATACACCCTCATATACATTATCGCTATTGCCAAAGAAACTGTTTGGCCAGTTTCCACTAGGCATCCACACTCGGATCCGGTCACCTTCAGAAAGCCTTAGTTGCTTAAATGCTTGCAGAGATTGAGCTTTATGTTCGCTTGCTGCGTGAACTATATCGTCATGAGCCGCATCCTCATGAGTATGAAGGTCTAAATAAGGTTGATTGGAATTGTAAAAGTTCCAATCCGTTTTAAAACCTGTCGGCGCTTGCTCTAACCAATGCGTTTGCCCGGTTGTGTAATCGGCTTCTGTGTACCCGATATTCGGCGCAGAACAGGCGCTTAAAAAGCAAGCAAGGCCGAGAGAGCCAAGGCGCAGTACAGGTAAATTAAACATTATGCCGCTGCCTGTTGTAAGTCTGAAATGGCATTGTCAAGGTCTTCATAGATAAACAGAATTTCATGAAGTCTGGTTAATTCAATTAATGCTTTAACGAATCGGGTCGGTTGGAACAGTGCCACCTTACCCTTTCTTTTTGCAGCGGTTTTATAGATGCTCACAAGCACAGATAAGCCGCTTGAATCGACAAAATCGACAGCGCGCATATCCATCACCAAAGCGCTGTGGCCTGTTTCAGTGATGATGTGATTTAAGGCTTGGCGAGATTGCTCTGCGTTTGCCATGTTTAACGTTGCGGGTAGCTTGATCACGGTTACGTTGTCATGAGAGGTGTAAGGTAAGATCATGTTGTATTCTCCGATGAGTGTTAATAAGTAGGCATTAAATATGCCTTCTCTTAGTTATATATCAATATTCGGGCCAGGTTTTTTTAAATTTAACTTATTGAAAAGTATAGAGTTTTTATTTTTTATTTTATTTGTTTATGAATGCTTTGCATTTTGCAATGCATTGTGGAAAAAGCCAGCTTGGCTGTCATGCCTGAATTGATTAATTGCTGGTGTTGAAGATCCATTGTTGTTTGGAAACGATATAAACAATAAATATGATTGCCTCTGATTCGAGGCTGAGTTGTGTCAACTTAAGCCGCATTAGCTTCCACTAGAAAAATGCGCAACGCTACTTTACGTCATCCCGTACTTGTTACGGGATCCATGGTTTAAGCTATTCGAAACTGAGAGGTACTAACCTGGTAAATGGTTCAACGACGAAGACAATGGGTTACCGCCTGCGCGGTAATGACGAGTGTGTGCCATATTAAGATCTTCATATTGAGCGGTATGAATTAAGCATCGTGGTGAATAGAGGTATTTTTGGTCAAGACTAAAGTATTCATCCCGACATTATGATGATAAAGGACATTATCCATATAACTCTGAATAATGTGCCAACCTCTCCCAGAGAGGGAATCTGTATCTGGACAATGGGCATTCTCGGGCGGAGTAAATTCAGGGCACCAATATACAAGGCTGATGGTCAGGTGGTCTGCACAATAGTCAAATTTTACTTTGATAAAGCCATCATTTGCTGACTTCGGTGAATGCTGAATAATATTATTTACAGCTTCGGCAGTGACGACACACATTTGAAAATTAAACTCAGAATCCAAGGCATTTGCTTCACAAAACTGTTTGAGTTTACTAACGACTGCAGATGCGCCTACTGGGTTGTAACCAATGGATAAGGTTTTGGATGCGATCATTTTTAGTCCCCGTTTCTTAGGCGTTTTCTGTTTGAGTGTTGGTATTTTCGGCAGAACGTACAGTGTTTATTCTTAGCACGCCGTTAGCGTTTGTGGAGGTTTTTTTATTTGAATCTCGTTCAAGAATCAGAATGGATATATCATCTTCAAAACTACTTTCTTGAATAATATTCTTAAAAACACCTGGTATTTTCTGGTGAAGTTTCTTGATACTGACTTCACTAAGTTTTTGCAGTATTTTGGCAAATTTTGGTTGGCTGAGCTCAAGACCATTAGATAGCTTACAACTCAGTATCCCATCAGAATAAAGTACCAGCCTTTCGCCTTCATTTAGGGTAAAGTTGTGATCATTGTAAGTCGCATCATCTAGCATACCTACCGGAAATCCG
>JBFJZQ010000030.1:0-16754 GCA_041622015.1 Oleiphilaceae bacterium | reverse complement strand
TCTTAAAAATCAACTTTGAACAGGTTAAGTAAAAGTAGCAATCCATATATGTAAACTTTAGTCATTTACACATCAATTTTTTCTGCTAACTCCAAGGCATCATCAATCTGTAGCGCACAGTAGATTCAATTTTTGTGTGCCCTAGCAATATCTGAACGGCACGAATATTCTTGGTTTCACGGTAGATAATAGAGGCTTTGGTTCGGCGTAATGAGTGCGTAGCATAGATGGCTTTATCTAAACCTATACTCGTTACCCAGCCATCTACAATTCTTGAATACTGGCGAGTAGATATGTGCTCAGAATACTTTTGACGACTTTTAAATAAGAAATCATTAGATCCTAAGTCTGCACTCGTCATCCAATTCTGAACCGCAAGCTTTGTTCTTTTGGTTATTTCAAATTGAACCGGTTTACCGGTCTTTTTTTGAATAACCTGAGCCCGAGACAATATTTCGTTGCCCCTGGAAATATCACACACTTTCAGCCACACTAGATCACAGCTTCTGAGCATGCTATCTATCGCCATATTGAACAAGGCCAAGTCTCTGAGCTTATTGTGAAGTTCCAAACGGACTCGAATTGCCCATATTTGATCAATCTTTAAAGGAAACTTTTGGCCGACAATGCGGCGAGGTAGTTTTCGACGTCTTAACTTTTTGAATAGTGAATATTTCATGGTGATTCTCCTTTCGTTGAAGGGAACCATTTCAGTATGGACCGCAAATGACTAAATGTCTTATTCTGGGGTTTTCGAGACGCTGATAACCTTTAGCATAAGTCAGCTTTTGGCACTAATACGCCCTCTTCTCAGAACCTCAGTCTAAAAACTAAAACCTTCTTTTCACACAAAACTCAAACATGTTCTAACTTAACAAAAAGATGTAACTGTAAAACCAAGACAGCTAGATCATAATCTCACCGTACATTTTAGACAAAAAAAGCGCTATTCCTTTAGTAAAACTTGTCTCTGGAAAACAAATCGCGCCCCGCTAACAAATCAGAGGTTTCAAACTTGCCAGTTTAAGGTGTTGGACGCTGGAGCTATCTTGATTTATCAAATCTTTTTTGCAGCCAACCACCTTTTTGTGACTTGTTAATTCCCTTCAGCTCATCAACTGCACGGTCAATTCCAATCCTTTTGTCCGCTAAATCCTTGTAGATAAGATTGGCTTTCTTGCGTCTGCGAATCGCATCACCTGAATCAAGAAAGTCTTCACTCACTTGAAACAGCCAAGCTTTGATTCGGACAGCTATGCCTTGTCGCGATCGGGCCTCATTTTGATCGGCAAAGGCATTACCTGTCAAATCCTCTACTTTACCCGCAATAATATTCAATTCGGCCTGAAATAATTCCGTCTGGGCAATTTTATGTTCCCTCATCAGACTCACAGACTCTGTCACATACTCAGAAGCCAGCGGACCATAAGTGGTCATGGCAGCCAAGCGTTTTAGGGCATCTTCCGCAAGCTTTGCTTGACCCGTTTTTACTTTTTCAAATTCGGTATGAACTTCATTCCAAGTTTGCCATTGATAGATAAAATCCAGCCCTGTACCTTTTATGTTTTGCATGCCCATCATCGTATTCAAGAGCCCGGGCGGACTATGCGAAGCCATTTTTTTCACTAGATCCGGTCCAGAGATATGGTAGTCTTCAACCAATATGATACGGCTAGAGAATGCCTGCCATAAAAACCGTTTCAACTCATCCAAAGGCGGTTTTTGAGACCTTGTAACTTGATTCAGCAATGCTGCATATTCTTTGTGTTCTGCTTCTGCCGCCGCAGCAATGCGCAGAAGGTCTGCTCGATAACGCTCAGATATTTCGCTGCTCTCCAGTTGTTGCAAGGCATGACGCCAGTCATCGGTGTTATCTGCACTTTGTGCTGGCTGCAAACCCTCTATCATGGCGTAAACACGCGCTATGACTTGTCGATTTGACTGATACACACGCAACTCGCCACATAACTGCTGGAACATTTCAGCGAGAGCTTGGCTATTTCTGACTTCGTCGGCTGAAAAAAGTTGATCTATACGGCGCTCCCAGGCGTCCTCGATATAATTAAACAGCCCATCCAGGTTGTTTCCTATCAGAAAATAATGGTCGGCCTTAATATCATCTGCCATGAGCTGCGCAAAGACCTTGGAGCGGGCAACACGATCTGCTCGATTATTAATGACGACGGATAACCAAGTGTCCGGGTTATCGTCAATATTCAACTTGTCGAGCCCCAAGCGAGTCCAGTTACCCAAGGCAGCCAGCCTCTCGTTAGCAGACATCCCGTTGATAAACTTAAACTGTCGGCCATCGATATTAGCAATTGGGTAGACTTTGAGCACACCCAGATCTGGTACAACTAATTCAGCCATCGCCTTCAGCGCCTCTTCATCTTGCACGCCTACCCAGCGAGCGAGACGCAATACCAAAGCAATATTGGTTGGATGTTCCTCGTAGGGGAAATAATCAACGACATCGGGCGTCAGCAAAAAACTGTCTACCCAGGTAACAGGCAAATATTCGGTCTGCTGTTGCTTAGCAGCGCTCTGTAAGAGCGGGCTCATGGAATCCTCACTGCTGATCAACACCGATTTTTTCGGAACAAAACGCGTCATCACCTTGGGAATGTCGATCCCCGCAGGCCCCTGAATATCTTCATGGTCAGGGTAACAATTGGTGATGGTTGCAATATCATCCCGCATCCACTGCTGCTGCAGTATTTCAATGTAACGTGGCGTGAGTCCCATGCATTCCCAGAGAAATAGCTTGACGTTTAAGCGTTGTGCCAGACATGTTAAATTGACTTGTTCCCATATAGTCGCTTTGTCATAAGGACGAAATAAAAACATTTCTCTGAGTGGTCGATTTTCCGAGGCGAAAAGGAATTGTGCTTCACAACCTGTAGACTTGGAAACTAACGGAATACCCAAACTACTGAACAAGGCTGCCTTTAGTCGCTCGGTTCCGGACTTACCACGCGTGCCCCATCCGCCAATCACTAGGGGTATGCTCTTGCGTGCTTGACGAAAGCGATGATTCAACCAAAGATGTCGACCAAAGAAAAAGGTAAAAATAGCGACTAGAAACAGCGCCAGTTGTTGTAGCGTATTCTGGTATACGGAATAGAAGTAATTTTGCATGTCACGCCAAAGTTCAGGAAAGCTCCAAACCGGTAAGAATGAAGCAAAAAACCGGCTAACTCGAGGATCAACTGGGGTCACTATCGATGACCCCTGATAACCTTCAATAGTACACACAAACCCCAACTTTCGAAGCTCTTGCACATAGCTATTCGCATCAAAGTGACTTTCCTCCTGCCAATTACGAAGCTGAGCCACTCGTTCAAAATGATAGCTTAATGACAGCTTGGCCCATAGGCGTTTTACTATATTTTTTGGAGGCAGAATATGCGTGACACCTTCCGGCGTGTATATTCTCAAGGGCTCGGTGGGCCAACCTTGATCGAGACTCGATAAGACCTGATCCAATAAGGGCAAGTACGGGCGCCAACCTTGCTCGGCCGGCATATGAAGAGGCTCTCCTGGCACTTTAGTTTGACTCATTTCTCCCAATTTCTCGGAGGCGATGTAAACGAGTCCGCGATACACTCGCCCGTGAACATGCGAGTAATTCTGCCGTTTATCTGTAGCGGGTACACGAAATTCATGCAGCCAACGCCAAAAACGAAACTTTTCGCGGTAACCACTTCGCACACGGATATTGTTATCGCTAAACTCTAGATCGAGGCCATGACAGTCATTGCCCAAAGCCGACAAACTGCGCGCTATATCTTGCTCTGACGTCCCCCTCGGCCGGGGAATTTTCATGCCGGAACCCAGTTTGCAGGTATCTAATGCCTCTCTGCTAACCAAGGCGTTCAGACCATGGCGTAAAAGCCACAAGTGTTGCCTAACCTTAGCCGACCAGCGTCGCACTCGAGTCAATTCATGACTGGTGTTGAAGTGGGTGAGTGTCTCATTGCAATTCTCGTAGAACGCAGTTTTCGAATCACCTTCCAGAACCTTATAAATTTCTGGCATGACCTCAATCATCAGTCTTAGCAAATCGGTGCTCTGTTCTTTATTTAGGGTTATCCAATAGCGTTCGAGCAAAAACGTGTCGCAGTCTAGTCGTTCGATAATATTATGAAAATCAACCCACATGGCGCCCATGACCGAAGGCACAAGTTCGTGACCAAGATAGTCATCGATAATTGCCGTTGCTCGCTGTTGATCAACCAAGTGCAGACACTTCAGCAGTTTTTGTCTAACCAAAGGACTCTTGTCTCTACTGGCGAGTGATATTAGGTGGTCAAGTATTTCGGGTGTAAAAGCAGATTGAAAGGTCATTGCCAACTCAAGCAATTTCGCCCGTATAAAAAAAATTGCGCCCTCTTTCGATGGCTTCTCAAATTGATAGCGAATTAGTTCGGCGGTATTAGACTTTCCTAAGCGAAGCAATACCTCAATAGCTTCGACTTGCACCCAATCTAGCGACTTTGCCTGATTGGCATAAGCATATATTAAAGACTCGACGCGCCCAGGCAAGGCTATTTCTTGGTCGCCGGCCTGCAAAATAGAACTGAAACAGCGCAACATGGCCAGCAACATCCGCGTCTTTTCATTAGACTTTAGAATAGACAGACTGAATGATTCAATGTCGAGAGCCCGAAACAACTCATAAGCATCCTGCTCGCCAAATTGCTCGCGATATTTCGCCAGTAAAGCACCCAAACGGGTTAGCGTAAATTCTACCTTGGCCTCGATTTGCGCAAGGTAGTCTTGATAACGGTCTAAAATAGCTGAATCGTCAAACCAGCGTTTGAAAGCAGCATGGTCTGCCCTAAGCTGTTTCTTGCTGTAACCCAAGCCTTGCAGAAAGGTTTTTTGATGCTGCCAACGCTCTTCCAGTGTGGCTGCATGTTTTATATTTTTAATATAACTAGCGTAGCGAGCTTCAGCCTGCTGGAAGCGTTCAAGGCTCTGTTCAATACTGAAAAAAGCAAAAAAACACAACTGCTGGTGCAGCCAAACATCCCGACGTGATACATGTTTTTTATCCTTTCGCAAAAGCCACTGATATGACTCGTCGATCAAGTCATCCAGCCGTTCTGCCTGTAATCGCTGCCAAAATGGTGTCAGCTCATACAACCAATAGATTTTGAGTTGTTTCTTGTCAATCTTCATTGCGACGGCTCATATTGCATAGCATGATGATGGGTTCGTGACCGCACCCATTGATTACTCGCACCATAAAAGGACTCTTCGGCAGGACGAATATCGCGTAGGGCTCGTCCATGATGCCAATCCAGACTCAAGGACAAACCAAGTGACCAATTGCCGGCTTCCAGGGCGCGTGACAAATCCAAATCCACCCCCCACAAACGTCCGGAAGGCTGGGCCCAGTGATGTGCGAGCGACAATCCAACCCGAGTCGCATCACCCTGACCATTCCGGTCATTGTCATTCAGAAAATATTGATAATCAATCTGAGCCCCCGCTTGCCAGGGCTGCCACTGCCCGCGCCAAGAAACTCGTGCGCCGATCTGATCAGGACTTAGGTTTTCGTTGCCCAGGAGCGACAGGCGCCCCTGTAAAAGATGATCTAAATCTGGCCGCCACTGATATACCTCTGCTAGTCGGTAGCCAAAACGGTGGGCAGACTTGTAGCGCGTAAATATATCATCGTCACCACTACCTTCATCCGCGGTGAGGTAGCGCGCAAATAATCCGAACTCATGACGATGCGCTTGAGTTTCATCAATGGCATGTTGGCTTTTAAGGCTTGCTGTACCGTACCAAGCACCCTCAATTTCCGGACTACTTTGCAACAGTACTTGCTGATAGCCGGTCCACACCCATGCTCTGTTGAGGCGGCCATCCAACCAAAGTTTCGCTCCGAACAAGGCGTTATTTTGATCAAGATGCTGACGACCAAACAAGTCAAAACGCGTATAGCAATCATCACAACTGCGTTTCTTTCGATATCGCCCACCCAATTCGAGCCAACGTTCCTCATCGCCACCTTCTGCTGTTTCGTCACTAAAACGCTGTCTCGTTTCAACGTAGGCACCTGGAGTGTGATCCGTCGGTCCGGATAACGCAGGGTGCGGCCGCCAAAGAAACACGCCACTTGCTTCCGAATAGCCCCCTGCATTCACAGCGGTTAATTCAGAATCAGACACCTTGTAAAAAGGTGACAAGGTTTCATAAGGAAAAGGTCTTAGCTCCTGGGTGTAATCTCGTTCAGCCCAGGTGAATACGCGGTAAAGGGAGCGGTCTTTGGCGGATGGCTGTAAAACGAATTCACCTGAGGGGGCGAAGGCATACCGATAGTTCAACTTAGACCCGCGCAATTCATCAATACGCAGTAAGGACGGCCGATCAAAGTAGTAGCGCAATGGGTCATCTTTTTCACTCACCTCGTAAAAACGAGTGCTATCTCCAATTAAATCTTTTTGGACCCCCTGTTCAAAAAAATGACCCCGTATATAGAGCCACTGATCGGCGTGGGGCTTGCTGATAGATAACCGAATAAAATGTTCTCCGGGAGGCACATTAATACTCAGAGTTTGTTGCGCCTGGTCTATATCCCAAAAAGTATAAATCTTTTCGTCTATTACTACCTGCACCTGTGAAGAGGTCTTAGGCCGATAAGGTAACTGTTTAGACTCAAGCGCTAGGTGTATGGTTTTTTCGTTCGAGAATCGAGTGACAAATGTGACCTCCTGACCTGGTCTTAAGCGACGCACATTAGCCTGAGGCCACACCCCCATAAGGGGCTCCCTGATCGCTGAAAAAGGGCTTCCATGGTCCATGGGGTTAAGTTTTCTTACCCGCCCGGGAGAGTAAACTGGACTTTGCTCAAGCTGCCAGCCAAACCCGCTTGATAAGCGTGTCATCCATGCACGAATATCCGGATCATCCAGTTGCCCCATACTGTCATACTCAAGGACAGCAACCCGCTGCTGCCGCTGCTTTTCGGTCAAGTGTTCCCATTGCCATAGCAACTGCATCGCGCGCAGATGCAGGGAGGTACCTGAATCGAGGTGAGTCTTTTCTGCTATCTCACCGGGCATGGTTTTTGACGCCGTGATTTTTTTACCCATAGCAACGTCGTCAAAAAATACTCGCGAGTCAGGTTTGATACAGTGAGTGGGGCCAGACAGGTCCAGACAACTTACATGAAAGCCATTTGGCTGTGTATCGTTGAGTGCATTGATTAAATTCAAGCGCTCTGTATGGGGCGCAAAGAGCTGCTGCGCCAGGTCAATCAGGATACCCGGCACTCTAGCCGATAGCCTTACCAAACCTTTATGCGCCATTGTCTCGATAGCAATGCGATGTCGGCCTTGACCCAAACGAATATTGATCGTGGTTGACGCGCCAAGGTGCCCCTCAACATCGAGCAACTGCAAATGCGAGCTGACCGCGCTCGCCACGATGGGTTTGTAAAAACGCTCCTGACCCTGCTGAATGCTGATCCAATCATCCAAACGCGTTTCTGGCGCGGCGTGAATCAAGCGCATATCCAAGGTTAGATTGACAGGTCCTACCACCTCATATACAGCCGGTTTACCGGGCGCTACCTGTTCACGATCAAAACTTAAGTTTCGGCGTTGCTGCAATATAATTGCGGTACCAGCACTTAATTTTGGCTCCATCGTAACAGACAAATTGGGTAGCGCTGGCTGAGATGCCGAAAAGTCGTCCAGCCAGGTTATCCACTGCTGCAATGAATTGGTTTTAGGCACCGCAGAAAATACCTTCCTTAGTTTCTGCCAATCGCCGTCGTCGAGCGCCAATAGACTATCGAAAAAATCAAGGTCAGAGACATTATTCAAACCCAGTTGTCGACGCAAACTAGGTGTCAGTTTTTGTTCCCTCAAGTTTTCAAGTAGCCCCGCCATGACAAAGGCAGATAAATAGCTCGGAGAAGTAATTTGGTCACTTTGAAGTTGGTATAAGCGCGCAGCCATCAGGGGTAAATTATTTTTCAACGCCTGCAAAGCCAAATTTGAGAGATGTAAGTCTTGTTCCTGACTGGACAAGCCACCCAAGGGATTCAAAGCTCTATCCATCGCCAGGATATACAGACCATCTAGTGACTCTTGCTGGTCATGTTGCTGGTAGTATTCATGCAGCCATTGATACGCCATTCGCCACGCTTCGAGTGGACTCGAATTCGCCAACACGCCTTTTAGCATCCGAATGAGCAAAGCGTACTCACCTGCCCTTTGCAAGGCGTTGATCCACTGTCTCACCACCTTAGCACTTACGGGCACGCTCGTTTCATTTGATGTATCCACACCGCTTAACCAACCATAACGACTCGAATCAAGCCATCTGATCAGCGGTAGCCAGGCGTACCACAATGTGCGCTCACTCTCTTGCTGAGGTGGCATTCGGCGCTGCAACAATGCAAGTATCTGTTCTTTACCGTATCGCTCCCGCATTTCCAGCCAAGTTGCTTGATCCAGCGAATGTCGCGTGGCCGAGCGATACTCTAGGGCGATCCATTGCGCCTGATCAGAGGTGTTTACCAACTCCGAAATAGAGGCGTTTGCAACTTGATGGATCACCACCGATGCCACATCCAAAACACCCTCTTCCGAACTAATCAAACTGGGGTAATGCACTGTCGGCATTCGCCACGTAAAGCGCCGTCGATCGCCTTTAACGTCTCCCCATGACCAGTGCTGTTCTTGCGAGGAGAAGGGAACAGAAATGCGCAGCTCATTAACCATATTGTCTGAGAGCTCATTGCTATCCTGCGTATTTCCAAGCAGGTTACCGACTTGTATGGCTTGGCCAGCAGGTATTTTGTAAAAAGTTGCGTGTGAAACTGGCGGCCCCTCGGTGGCTGTTTCAATAAAATAAGGTTGCCACTCTGGCCATTTAACCGTGCGCATGGCAAGCCTGTACCTTTTTATCTGATCTTGTGCCGCCACAGGGTAATCTCGCCAGTGCAAAAACCTGTTCTTTAGAATAGCGATAGCCTTCGTTGCGCCCGTGTCTTGCCAGGTATCGGAAAGCTGGCCCTGGTATAGAGCCTGCTCAAGCATGCCTTCGGTGGTTGATGAAAAGAGACGTTCGTCATAATCAGGAACCAACAAGGGAAGGCCCGAATTCGATACGCCTTGATCTGGGTCGCTAATAGCCAACTCATCAACCTTGCGCGATTTTATTACGCGCACTAACATCGGACCGGTAGCCTGGAACGAGAGCGCATGCCGACCTTTCGGTACCATCAACCGGGCACGCATAGGGAAACTGGCCAAATAGTGTTGCCCTTGATCCTGCCAGTAATCGAGGCGATCGATCACGGGATAAAGGTGCCAGTCACGCCATACTGTGTCGTTCCACAACAGGGTAACTGCGGCTCCACGTTTATCCCACTGAGCTGGTGAGACGTCATTGTGGATGCTACGAATTTCAATAACGAAGTCGCCCTGTTCAGGAAATAACATTTGGAAACGGTCACCCTCAGCCAGTTTCACAAAACGCTTGTGATCCTGTCGGTAACCACGTTGGTACCATCGTGGTTCAGGCTTTACGCCAGCAAATTCTGCCTGATTTGAAGCAACACCGACCCGTGGCATGGGGCTCACAAATGAAGCCAAGAATCTTGTCTGCTGGTCATTCTGATTATCCAGAACCCAATGAGTCATTCCTGCCACAAAGGGCAGCATCAATGCATGTTCATGGGTTTCTGCTGTGTCCATCGGCATCTCAAAACCGCTATTGTATCGGTAACCGACTGACAGGCTTTGCGCTGCCGAATCATCCATCAAGCGGAGCCTGAGGTATCCAGATTGCATATCCGAGGGAACAGCGATTTCTCTCACTTTTCCTGACTCTAGCAACAGATAGGTGCCGTTTTCTGAAGCCGTATCACTTTGTTGCTCGCCGCGCTTCAGGTAACCTTGGCCAGTCAGGGGCTGCCATAACCAGTTATCAGGCAGACCACCAGCGTTCGCCCAAGCTAGCATCGAGCCCATCATTGAAAATACGATGAGACCACATAATGCAGCACTTGTTATGACTCGTCTTGTGGTGAGTATCAATTGTTCAGACATTGATAGAACTGCCCCCTATGCTCCATTGACGACGTCAGTTGTTTTCTAACCCCCAGATTTAGTTCAATATGGACAAAGCGCGCCTTTGCTGACTCGCGCGTCAGGCGCCCGATAGTGTTGCGGGTGCCACCTAATTCCAACACCTGATTAGGGTAGGTGAATACGCCTTGGTAATACTGCATCAAGCAGCCTGCAGTTCGCTGCAGAGGGGCATCGACAAAGCGCATTCCAAGACTAAGGATAACTGCGGCCTGTTTTCCCTGTGGTGTACTGCGTTTTATCTGACTAAAGCCATGTAGTTGAATTATATCGCTGCCTGGAAAAGCCCTGATGAATGCCCGTGTAAAGGAGAAGAAAAAGGTATCGTCACGATGTGCAAGGTCATATATATGCCCAGATGCATCAGTCTTCTTTCGTGAAATACTGTTAAGCGCCATCGCGGTATAGGGCGCCTCCTCAAACAAGGCCTGGGCAATTGCCCCCGTATGTCGGTCAAAAAACTGGTGCGGCGCCTGTATCATCGAGGAGTTATGTGCTTGCCTGCGAATATGGTAATGACCCAATCCCAGCTTAGACTCATCCTTGAACTGCCATACCGAGCTATTTACACTCGCGCGCAAGCCCAACTGCTCCAGCTGCTTGATGGCCTTGTCCGGCTCCTCTCCTCTAAACAGATTGAAAAAAGCACGTTCAGCCGCCAGCAGCTGGGCACCCGTCAGTGTCAGGGCTTCATTGGCCACGGTTTCTTTAATGCCACCTAGCGTAAGCAGGCAGAGCAAAATTAATCCAAGTTTAGCTCTATTCATATTGGGCCATTATTTCACTGTAAATATCATATTCTCTTGCTCCCTCGGCAATGAGGCCCGCACTCACCAACCACTCTTTTGCGTTACAGCTAAGCTCAAGCACGGCAGTCTGTTGCGGGATATTTTTTAATACGATGGAGGATTTGAGGGGTCCAATATACTGCAATTCACGTCCTTGCAATGCATAGGCGGTATTGGAATCCAGGTCATGAAAGTTGAACTGGTGTAGAGCCAAAGTACGCGCGTTCTCCACTACATCAGCTTGCTCTGCCTTAAGCCTAGCATCACAAACAAGAGTTTGCTGTTGCTGAAAAGAGTCTGGCACATAAAACCAAAGCGAGACACTCTGGTCTATATCGAGCAATGGCAATCTCAGTTGCACGCTGTTTTTTTCAACTCGATAGGCCGAACGCAGTACATAGCTTTCATCCTTCTCTTCCAAAGGCTTGCTATGATTGATGAACCATTTTGCTTTTAGCGCTGGCATCACAGCAAAGCTATGCTGGCCAGGCTTCATGGGTGGCAAGGAAAGGGAGCCAAAGCGCTTGTTTAGCATCGTTTCGAGCGTTGGTTGTCCATCTATCGAGACGGCTATCTTACGATCTTGTACGTCCTGACTCAAATACAACAATTTCGGACGGATCAGTTGCTGGTCGAGCGGACTATACAATACCACCTTCCCATCCTCTGAATTATCCAATTCCGTGTAAACGGCCGACAGAGACTCGTGACGAATATCATCAGCTGAATCTCTGGAGCTAAATAGCTGCTTCTCGAGCCATGTATGCTGCCCGGCCGTATCGAGCCATGTCCAAGCGAAATTCCCCGCCGCCATTTCAGGCTTAGCCACAACAGGCTGCCGATACCAGACTAGAGCATAGTCATTTGGACGCTCAGCAGTACGCTCTCGCGGTACCGGTAGCATGCCAAACCACGCAGGTAACTTATCCTCATGTTGCATCCAGGGCCGACGATCCAGCGGGTAGTGCTTTTTGATCGGCAAATCAGAGGGCCGGCTGTACACTGAAATCAGGCCAAATTGCTCACATTCGATGTGTAAACGCGCGGCCTGATGCGATGCGTTGATAAACACTTTTTCCGCCTCGTATATACGCGAATCAATCCAAGCGGCATCTGCGAATTGCCGATACAAATCAAGAACCGGCTGATTCTGCAACACCCCCTGTAACAGGGTATTTGCCTTATTATTGTCGATACGGTAGCGCATGCGAGTAGTATTTTCTTGAAATCCCGGTACATCTGAGCGATGGAAAGAGCGCAATACCAACTGCAAAGGCTGCAATCGCTCACCCGGCGATAAGGTGTATTCAAGTGGCTGGTTTGGCCCGCAAACAAAGGCTTTGGCGAACTGCCTTTCAGGGGTGCGCGAGACCCAGCTATCCGAGACCCATTGAAAAAGTTCCACCGTCATGGCAGAGAGTGGTTGCCATTGCAAAAGCCCGGGATTCAGATCAGCCTCCCAAACCCTATTTTCGGAATCATCACCCTGTTCGAGAACCACCGGCTGCTCCCAATGCTCCGACCTCTGCAGTCCCTGCCACACGACCAGCGCCTGACTACTAGGCGCCGCGCCAAGGGATTTCGCTACAACCTTATAGCGACCAGGCTGATCAATATTGAATGTGACGGCCTGCGTGTCTGAGGCATAGTGCCCACTAGGTTTGAATTGCTCTTCATCGGGAATATCAATACCACCCTCACGAATATATAGCGTGGATTGCAGGTAGTCCTTTGGGGGCGCACCTTTCGGGCCTATGGGGGTCCAATAGGCGCTGAGTAAATTATTACGTTCAAAACTGCTTAACAGATAATGTGGATATATTGAGGCGTCGCTGAGTTGCTCTTTCCTGCCCTGACTCATGCGGCGCCAAACCATATCCACCTGATCGGTATTGCGATAACTCCGAATATAGGACCTTACCCCTAGGAAACTTAGCCCAGGGACGCGCTGACCCATGCGCAAGCGCAGTGCAACAGCGCCAGGGGCATCTAACGGCGAAAAATAAAGCGACTCATCTAAACTCGGTGTGACACCGTCATCGACGTAAAAGCGTGAGGGTAAGGCTTGCGCGAGATCTAAAGGATTGTATCGAAGTAATGGCCGCGGTCGCACAACGAGTGCATATTGACCATTTTGTATAACCTTACCCGCATCATCGAGCCACTCATAGTGGAGGATCACATCAAGTTTTTCCGGCAAAGATCGCGATTCAAAACCTGCGTGAATATAGAATCTCAGTAATCTATCCGCCGGTGCAATGGGGTAAACTAGGCCTTTTTCTTCATTTAGAACGAAAAAGATACTGGCTCGCGCGTTATCTAGTGAAACTTCAGTGGTTGAATCAAACTCGGACCACAAGGCACGCAAATAAGACCAAGTGATATAAGCCAAACAAAGCAACAACAGGCATAACAGAAAACGTCCCAGCCAACGCATCAGTGACTTCCCCCCCACAACCATCGAGCTCGACTATCGACGAAATCACGCACCCGCTGACGAGTTAAACCGGCTTCGGCATACCCGCTTTGCTCATTATAGGTATCAAGATTGATCATCGCGACGAATTGCTCAGCATAGGTGAGCAGTAAAAATGCCTGTTTTGTATTTTTGTCTACCAGGCGCCGGGCGACCAGATCAGAGTTGGATGCTAGAAACTGGCTCAAGCTGACGATATTACCATTCATAAGGTAGTGATTTATCTGCACCCGAGCGCGTAAGTTCCTAACTGATAGTCTTGAATATTCTGTGGCCAGTAATATCGGCACATCCTCCTCAGAAGACATCACGCCAAGCGCCTTGAATTTAATCGCCTCGGATGTGTCATCGCCCTTATCTTGATACTGTTTGCGCACTTCAGGCGCAATCCAAAGGGTATAAAACTGTTTGTTTTCTGTCATCGGCATGTAGCTAGCTTGCGCATTCCAAGATACTTCATAACCGCGTGTCGAGAAGCTGCCGTCAGCAAATTGGGCGTTCAAGCCATACGACCCCAGCTTGCCTAAAAGCTCAGCGGTAAGTGCATCCTCGGCGAAAGCACCCTCTTCAACCATTTGGGAAACAATCACATTCTGATCTGCAATTTCAGCGCGTTCCAGAGACAAGGCACGTAATTGAACAGCGGCACCCGATTCAATGCTGCTTTCGCGCAAAAGAACTTGGTGTGCCAAGTTGAAAAAACTAGCGCTGTGTTGCTTTGATAAGACATCGGCACTGCCGTCATAGTTTGCAAGTGGGTGTGAACCAGCAATTAGCAAGGCCCTCGCCTGCATATTTTCAAATAACGCAACGCCAAACTCTAGCGTATTACGCTCTGCAAGGGGTCGCGGCACCTCGACAATAAATGGCCTCGCCGGTCCCACCCGAAACACAAACGTACCGCCATGATGGCGTTGCGCCGAATTACGCTCGCTCAGAATCAAATAATTATCACCACTCCCAACATGCTGGTAACGGGTCAGCTGGTAATTCATAGCCGCGGCTAGGCGATTGAGCCGTGACAGTTCAAGCTCTGCCGATTCATCCCAACCTTGCGCCAAAGATGTGGCGAGCTCATTAACTAATGGCGTTAGCACTGCTTGGTCAAAATACAAAAGTTCAAACGTCTGAGGCTTAATGTAGTTTTCGCTACCACGTCTTGCGAGGTAAGCCTTGTCCTCTTTAATGGCGCTGAGTAAATAACCGTCAATACGACGCTGCTCTTGCTGCTCAACAAGACTCTGTTTAAAGCCCCCAAAAGCGAGCATGGCCCTCAACCCTTCCCTCGATAAATAGAGTTCTGCAAAATCGCGCAAGCTTTGCTCGCGTTGCCGATTCGCCAGTGGATTTTCCGACCACTGAATTTCCAGATCCGGTAGCACTTCTTCTAATAAGCGGAGATCAAATCCCGACGGCACACTGCCTTTTAGCCAAAGCTGATTGGTCTCTTGCAGTTCTGCAGAACCCAGCCCAACACTTTGAATACCCAAAAGCTCTCTGCGTGACTGGTTATTATATTGCCTGACCTGCAATGTACTGCTCAGTCCAAACTGTCGGTGGAACAATTGAAATGGTGATTGCGGATTGGCCAATATATCACTACTGCCATCCGCCGCTTGCCTGCGTCGCATTCCTGGCATCGCCATTGCTCTGGCCGAGGTATGCAAAAAAAGCTGCAAGGCGGCATCAACGGATTGCAATTCATCCAAAGGCGCAGGAACTTCGATCACCAACGGAGACTCTGGCTGCAAGCTGAACACATACAGTCCCCAACCTCGCTGTGCATTACGATCATATAACACAAGGTAGTCGTCGACTCTAGTCAGTTGCATATCCAGCTTATTATAAATACCGCTAGCCAAGGTTAATTGCTGCTGGTCTTTGTGATCCAGGTAGCGGGCTAATAGTTGAAAACCCTGGTTCAAGGTATCCAGCTCTAACGGATTTGCTTGCCCACTGAGCGAGGACTCCGAGGAGGCAAAAAGCTGTGAGCGTCTTTCGGTGATAAAAGACATCAGATCTTCATCAACGACGGGCATAGGAGATTTTGATTGCTCGGCTTCAATCATTGATGTTGTCTGCCCCATTGGCAGAAAGGTCAAAGCATAGCCGATTACGCTTGCCACTACCACGGCGACAAAAGATGTTTGAATGGTCGCTCGGGTCATGCGTATTGCAATGTCCTTCTGGAACATCTTGAGCGCGATAAGGGTGGATAAAAGATAACCAAAAGCAAAGAAGTCACTGATCTTTATCTCGGGCGCAATCGCCAATATGAGATAGCCCATCACTATCTTGTAGACAAACGAGATATTAAAAAATAGGAGGATTTGTTTGGCACCCTCAATGTTCATGGTTTTCAGCCAGGGGATGCGCAACACCCCTAGCGCAATAAAATATATCAGGAATGCTTCAACAAAGGTGATCACTAACTTACCTGGTTGGTACCACTGCAAAGCAAGCAGGGACGGAATAAGAATACCGTTGAACTCCCAGCCATATTGCAGATTCATTCTGGATGCAATGAACGCAGACGTCAGCAGAATGATGTATGCTTTGGGAGAAGCCAGAATGGAAGTCGCCAGCTCTTCATACATGTAGTTCATACTACTAATGTTGAAGTTGGTAAATGGGATCAGGATATACAGGACGATGCAGTAAGTAATAAGTGTGTAGGTAACAAGCGAAACCATTCCCCTGGCAAGGCCACCGTTCCACATCTGATTAGCAATCAGAGCGACAATAATGAGTCCGAAACTGTGCAAGTTATTACGATAATCAAATTGCAAGCCATAATTCCATAGCTGTTCACCAAGCCAGGGCAAACACAATCCATCCATGACCAAGCGGACAGCAACGCTGAGAAGAACCAGAGCAAAAAAGCGATCGCGTCCAAAAAATTCGGCATAACGCAGCCATTTAGGAAGTTTTTCCGCTAATAAATAGCCGAGCAAGAAGGTTAACAAACCTTCGACGACAATAACCAGAGCACTTGCGGGTCTGAGCAGCAAAAGGGGAACAAGATAACCAGGAATGACTAAACCTGACAGAGTCGTGCCGAAACGCAAATTCAAAAAAACAATAACGGCAACACCAACCCAAACTGTGGTGATGACAGAACTGCTTAGTGCGCCTTGCGGAAAAAGCGAAAGCTCCATAAATGATACTTAGCCTTTATTCATGCACCCATCAATTGGGCAATCTGAGCAAGATCACCTTCCATTATCGGCTTCTTAAAAACGTGTTCAACACCAAGTAGAGCAAGTTTTTCATTTATTTCGGGCGTATTAGACCCTGTAAGAACAATGACAGGTATCTGTTTTATAATAGGCTGAATCGCTTGTAAAAAAGCCAGCCCGTCCATGCCGGGCATAT
>JBFJZQ010000029.1:0-16765 GCA_041622015.1 Oleiphilaceae bacterium | reverse complement strand
GGAGAAACGATCATTTTCGGAAAAATAAAAGAAATTGATACGAACGCGAATACAAATACTCCTGCTAAAGTGAGTACCGTCATAAATGCTTCATTGACAGATACGGTCGTATCTAGCGTAGATTTATTGGCAACAATATTGGCATATTCAACCATTTCAGCAATTTTTCCACGCATACCCTCAAACGCTTCTGCAGATGCGCCAAAACTTAAATCAAGTGCTGTTCTTCTGCCATTTCGGGTATCAGCTTCACGCACCGCCCTAATTTGATTTGTTAACTGCTCCCACTCTACCCGATATTCTTCATATTGTGCATAGAGTATATTGATGTATTTATCACTGAAAAGCTTATAGAAATTTGCAGCTTTTTCTTTTGACAGTTTAATGTTTTCTTTGTGTGCCTTAACGTTTTCTATGAACTCTTTAGACCCGGCCTTCGCATATAAAAGGCTTCTTTCCGCCACAAGCGCCTTGTACAAATCCCTATCTGACTGTAATAAAGAGTCCACTGCGTGAAGCATAGTTTCAACATGCTTAACATTATCTGATAGAACACTTAGCCGTTGCAGCAACACACCGACAATTAAAATCATTAATAAACATAACAAGGAATTAGAAAGTAGTAACTTTTTACCTATCTTTAAATTCTGAAACCACAACATAGTAAATCCTCAGTTGGCACGATGAAACATGCATTACTTTCCTTCCAATAAATCGAGATTAACTCCGACTGTTATTGCGCCAATTGCTTTACCGGCTTCCATCACGGGAATTGAAATTTGTACCAAATAATCCTGTGCACTTTCATCAAATTCAATTTCTCTTAAGTCTAGATCACAAACTCCATAATAAAACTCAAAAGAGGCGAAATAGAATTCTTTCTGGATACTCATATATAAAGTATCCCTTTAAAGCTCATCACCTCGCCGTTATATGTACTTAATTGTCGTAAATTTGAAAGGAAATCCATAAGCTAAAGGCACAGGCAATAAAAACGCCTGATATTGGTGCATAACACTCAAACAATGCACTTTTTTTAACTTTCGCTTTCCTATATTATGGCCGGTTAACAACCGTTAAGTGTCTCAAATGTGGGAATCTTACTTTACTATTTGCATCATGCACGAGGAGAGCCGATTTGTCTCAAGCATCAACTGCTACGTCAATAACTAACATTGCACCAGAACAGGCAATTTCTACTGCCAAAACGGCTATCGAGCAAGCACAAACTGCTCTGGATATCTCATTAAGCTATGTAAAACACCTATGTTTGAATGAAACGGGCCGTCTATCGGGCACTAAACTGGATGACTATCAACAAGTTTCTTATGAGCTAGCCTATTCCTCTGCAGAAATTGCAGCAGCTAGAGCCATTTGCAACTATGCAGACAAAATTCGCCATACCAAAGGCTCAGATCAAGTTATGCTCTATTTAGAAGAAGATCTCGCTCTTCTTTTTAGTGCTGAAGCCGTTCAGAACACTCGAAACCGATTATCTGCCAAGATGGGTGAATTCGGTCTTAGTATCGAACAGTTCAATACTGCCTTCATGAATGAAACCTCCCTATCCTTTTGCCAAACTTTTTTACAAACACAAAAACTGGCAGACATGGGACGGATCATGTTGGAGCAAAATGGCCGCACCGCCGATTACCTTCTTGATGAAGATAAAGAAATCATGCGTGAATCTTTCCAACGCTTCGCCACCGATGTTGTTATGCCGCGCGCTGAACATATCCATCGTGAAGATTTAATGATTCCTGATGAAATTCTTAAGCCGCTTATCGAAATGGGCTGCTTTGGCCTTTCTATCCCGGAAAAATATGATGGTCTTCTTCCTGATGATAAAGAAGACAATATGGGCATGATCGTTGTGACGGAAGAACTGTCGCGTGGTTCATTGGCTGCGGCCGGTAGTTTGATCACACGCCCTGAAATTCTTTCTCGCGCCCTTTTAGCCGGTGGTACAGAAGAACAGAAGCAATACTGGCTACCAAAACTTGCTTGGGCTAACCCATTTTGTGCAGTCGCGATCACCGAACCAGACTTTGGTTCTGACGTTGCAGGCATGAAATTGAAAGCTGAAAAAACTGAAGGAGGCTGGTTACTCAATGGCGCCAAAACATGGTGTACCTTTGGCGGTAAAGCGGGCGTTCTTCTCACCTTAGCTAGAACAAACCCGGAACCAGGTTTGGGTCATAAAGGCCTCAGTATGTTCTTGGTTGAAAAACCCTCTTTTGATGGACATGATTTCCGTTATGAGCAAGAAACAGGCGGTGTGATTTCAGGCAAAGCGATTCCAACTATTGGCTATCGTGACATGCACTCATTCGATGTTTTCTTCGACAACGTATTTGTTCCAGATAGCCATTTATTAGGTGGTGAAGCCGGTTTAGGTAAAGGTTTTTACTACACAATGGCTGGTTTTGCTGGGGGTCGTATCCAGACAGCCGCACGGGCAAATGGTCTAATGCAAGCAGCTTTTGAGAAAGCCATTGCCTATTCGCATGACCGCAAAGTATTTGGTCAGCCTGTGGGTCATTATCAACTGACTTTATGCAAACTAGCGCGCATGGCCACCATACTGACGGCTTCGCGCCAATTTACCTACGCAGTCGGTCACTTGATGGATGAAGGTAAAGGTCAAATGGAAGCGAGTTTGGTCAAGTTATTTTCCTGCAAGTCTTCAGAGTGGTTAACCCGAGAAGCCATGCAAATTCATGGTGGTATGGGCTATGCTGAAGAAACAGCGGTGAGTCGTTACTGGATAGATGCCCGAGTACTGTCTATCTTTGAAGGCGCAGAAGAAACCTTAGCACTTAAAGTAATCGCACGTGCGTTAATCGAAAACGCTGAATAAACTAATAAAACTTACGCGCCTTTCTACATTCATGTAAAAAGGCGCGTTTTATTTTACGATTAGATTGGTAGTTTATATATTGATTTAAACATAACGCTCGTTGAGCTTGTCGAAACGTTTCGTAGCCAAATTCGCGGGTTAGTGCATACCCTTCGACAGGTTCAGGGAGCGTTTTATATAAGGGTTAACTGGTCTAAGGTTTTAATTTATTTTTTATCAATTATTTAAGTACCATTCAAGGCAAGCCCAAACAGCTTCCCTTTATGATTTGGATAAAGCACATGACTGAGCAAAAGAAAGCGCATCATATTTACGATAAAGATGGTAATGCCACCAAAGACAGACCTTGGATTTTCAGAACCTATGCAGGTCATACCAATGTTTGGGCTTCGAATGAACTTTATCGAAATAATCTTGCAAAAGGCCAAACCGGTTTAAGTATCGCGATGGACTTACCCACACAATGTGGTTATAGCTCGGATCATGACATTGCCAAACCTGAAATTGGCAAAGTTGGCGTTCCAATCAATTCCTTAGACGATATGCAGGTCTTATTCGACAACATTCCAGTCGATGAAATGAATACTTCTATGACCATTAATGGCACATCCATGTGGTTATTATCGCTCTATGTTGCGATGGCTGAAGAACGAGGCTTGGACATCAGCAAACTAAATGGCACCACTCAGAATGACCTGATCAAAGAATATTTAGCCCGTGGTACCTATATATTTCCGCCAGAAGATTCTATCCGCATCATTGTCGACATGTATGAATACTGCTTACATAATATTCCCTCTTGGAACGCGTCCAATATTTGTTCTTACCACCTGCAAGAAGCAGGTGCGACACCCGTTCAAGAATTAGCTTTTGCCTTAACGACTGCGATTACCATTCTGGATGCGATTAAAGAGCGTAACTGTTTTACCGAAGAAGAATTTGAGCGCTGTGTCGGTCGAATTTCTTACTTCGTTAACGCAGGTATGCGTTTCGTAGAAGAAGTTTGCAAAATGCGTGCGTTCTGCGAAATGTGGGATGAAATTACCACTGAGCGTTATGGTGTCAAAAACCCTAAATACCGTCGCTTCCGCTATGGCGTTCAGGTTAACTCTTTAGGCTTAACGGAAGAACAACCTGAAAATAATGCCTGGCGTATTTTAATTGAAACTCTTGGTGTAACGCTGAGCCGAAATGCCCGTTGTCGTGCCCTTCAGTTACCTGCGTGGAACGAAGCGCTTTCATTGCCAAGACCGTGGGATCAGCAATGGTCTCTTCGCCTTCAGCAAGTTATGGCCTATGAAACCGACTTGCTTGAATACCCGGATTTATTCGATGGCTCTCATGTTATCGAATCAAAAGTCAAAGACTTAAAAGAACAAGCGTTTGCTGAAATCAATAAAATTATTGATATGGGCGGCGGCGTAGAAGCGATCAAGACAGGTTATATGAAGTCTGCGCTTGTCGCCTCTCAGGGTGAGCGCATGAGCAAACTGGTTAAAGGTGAACAAATCGTTGTTGGTAAAAACAAGTGGACCGACGGTTTGGAATCACCACTGGTTAAAGATAGTGATGGCGGCATCTTCATGGTCGATGCCGATGCTGCACAACGTACCATCGATGCATTAAATCAAACCCGAACCAATCGTGACCCGGCAAGAGTTGAAACAGCTCTGGCTGATTTAGCTAAAGCGGCGAAAGATGGCATCAATATGATGCAAGCGTCTATCGAATGTGCCAAAGCACGAGTCACCACCGGTGAGTGGTCTGACACCTTACGCAATGCCTTTGGTGAATTCCGTCCACCCACGGGCGTTGAAGGCCAAGCACTGACAATAGAAACGGATACTTTAAATGAAGTACGTGCCAAGATTGACACATTCGTCAAGACACATGGTTATCGTCCGCGTATGGTCGTCGGAAAACCTGGGTTAGATGGTCATTCCAATGGCGCAGAAATGATAGCGGTCGCAGCGCGTCATGCAGGCTTCGATGTTATATATTTTGGTATCAGATTAAGTGCAGCCGACATCGTGCAATCTGCACTTGAAGAAAATGTCGATGTAATTGGTATTTCCCTACTCTCAGGGTCACACAACGAAATTATTGATCAGTTATTTGATGAGCTTGAAGCAAACAAAGCAAAGGATGCAATACCGGTTATTTTAGGCGGTATCATCCCCACACCGGATTTTGAATCTCTAAAAGCTAAAGGCGTTAAACGGATTTTCACACCAAAAGACTTCGATCTCATGGCTGTGATGAATGACATAATGGATGTTATTAATGAACAAAAGTCAAAGTAAGCCCTCTTCCAAAACCTCTGCCGAGGTTTTGATTGAACAAGCTGAAAAGAAACTATTAAGCTCAATGAATCAAGAGATTTCAAGTGAGTTAATAAACCTGCTTGAACAAGCAAAAGGCCTTGAAAAATGGCCTATTGCGCGTTTGATTTCAATTTTTGAGCGCAATACCGACGAGAACTTTATCACTCGTCATCAAATTGTCTCCTATCTAAATAAACATAACAAAGAGTTCGATAAACAAGCTTTAGTTCTCGGCGTTACAGGCACGCCGGGCGCGGGTAAATCCAGTTTAATAGGTGAAACTTGCTTGAAATTACTCGAACTAAAACCGGATATTTCAATTGCCGTATTAGCCATTGACCCGTCCAGCCATGAATCAGGGGGCGCCTTACTCGGTGATAGAACACGCACCATTTTTCCCATTAAAGATAATCGCCTATTCTTTCGCTCCCAAGCCTCACAACAGGACTTAGGGGGCTTAAGCAAACAGACATTCCATGTCACACGCTTACTTCGCAAGCTGTTCGATATCATCATTATTGAAACCGTGGGCATTGGTCAGAATGAAATTGAAATCCAAAAACTGAGTGATCACACCTGCTTAGTGATGCAACCGCTTGCGGGTGATCAAGTGCAATTTATGAAAGCAGGTATTATGGAGGTCCCTAACACCTTCATTATCAATAAATGCGATGAAGATGCCTTGGCCAAAAAAAGCCTTCACTTATTAAGATCCAGCCTTAAACTCGCGCAAATTTATGTTCATGATGCCGCCGCAGGAAGTACAGAAACACAGTCTCCACGAGATATTTTTCTTACCAGCGCAATCAAAAGAAAAGGCCTCGATGAGTTAGCAAACTATATTCTAGAAGTGAGTCACAGCGCCGTTTCAGATGAAAGAATAAAACAACAAGAAAACTATTTTCTGAATAAATGGATTCGCCAAGCCTACGGTGAATTCGGGCTAAGTATTTATCAACACCTAAATGGCGATGAAATTCTGAAAGACGGAACATTTGAAGAAAAAGAATTAAAATTCAAACACTTAATTGGGGAATTTCTTACGCAACTTTAGGTAATATATGCCCCTGAGCGTTTGGCACGAATAAAGAAGTCATACATAAAACAATAAAAATAAAGACAGAAACGCAGTTTTCTGAAGGACTATTACTACGCTGCAATCCCCCCTAAATTTAATAAAAAACTACTCAATTTAAAAACGAGGATATAACAATGACAAAAGCATTATATGATATCGGCACGGCTCCCCCAGTAGGTGAAGTTCCCCCTAAAATGCACGGTTGGTTAATTCGCCAAGATCGTTTTGGCAAACCAATGAAAGCCTTTGAAAAAGAAGTAATTGATACACCTACGATCAAAGACGATGAAGTCTTAGTATATGTGATGGCCGCAGGTGTTAACTATAACAACGTTTGGGCTGGTTTAGGGGTTCCTGTTGATGTGATTGCTTCACGTAACAAACAAGGTGAGCCAGAAGATTTCCATATCGGTGGTTCCGATGCCTCAGGGATTGTTTATAAAATTGGTAAAGATGTCACCAATGTAAAAGTGGGTGATGAAGTGGTGGTGCATTGTGGCTCCTGGGATAGAGACTGCCCTAGCGTCAAGAAAGGCAAAGACCCAATGTATGTTCCTAGCTTTCGCATATGGGGATACGAAACAAATTACGGTAGCTTTGCGCAATTTACCAAAGTACAAGACCACATGGTTCTACCTAAGCCAAAACATCTTAACTGGGAAGAAGCTGCCAGCTATATGTTAGTTGGTGCAACGGCTTATAGAATGTTAATGTCATGGGCACCTAATAACGTTAAAAAAGATGACGTGGTATTGGTTTGGGGTGGAGCTGGCGGCTTAGGCTGTATGGCTATTCAAATTGCAGCAGCCATGGGCGCAAAACCAATCGCGGTCGTATCCGACGAGAGTAAATTTGATTACTGCATGAAGCTCGGTGCTGTGGGTTGTTTAAACCGAAAAGATTTTGACCATTGGGGCATGATGCCTCATTGGAAAGATGAATCGGCCTATGCACAATGGGCAAAAGGCGCACGTAGTTTTGGTAAAGCTATTTGGGATATTTTAGGTGAGCGTCGTGGCGTCGATGTGGTCTTTGAACACCCAGGTGAAACCACTATTCCAACCTCCATATTCGTCTGTGAAACCGGCGGCATGGTTGTTGTTTGTGCAGGAACAACAGGCTTTAATGCAACGCTAGACTTACGTTATCACTGGATGCGTCAGAAACGTCTTCAAGGTTCACACTTTGCGAATGATGAGCAAGCGATTGGTATCAATGAACTTGTTATCGCAGGAAAAGTAGACCCTTGCATGTCTAAAGTATTCACCTATGAAGAACTACCTGATTCGCATCAATTGATGTATGACAATAAGCACCCTCATGGCAATATGTCAGTGTTGATTGGTGCACCCGGCTTTGGTTTAGGTGCAAAAAAATGATCTTTATCCGGCATAGTGAATAGATCAAGATGTTAATAAATGACGAGACTATGTTTCTTGACTCGTCATTTATTATTCAGCACAAAATTAAATAGTTTTTTAACGTCATTTCTCTGAACACATCAACCATTTCAATATTCATACATAACAACGTTGTATTTCAGGATCACTACCAATAAATTTTTTTTCATTCTCTCGATCAGGTCGCCATTACTAACGGTGTTAATTGCCGTCGGCTGTTTCAAGTGCATCATATCGACTTTGATCAAGGCATCTATAAATGAGCAGAACTCACACAGGTCATTATTTCGTTTGCAATTAAATTAAGTGGCAAGACACGTTGCGCGGCACCTAGTGCAATAGCCTCTTTTGGCATACCGAAAACCACGCAACTTGCTTCATCCTGAGCTACCGTATAAGCACCTGTTTCCTTCATAACCATCAAGCCCTTAGCCCCATCATCCCCCATGCCCGTTAAAATAAAACCTGCCGCATTCTTGCCAGCAAATTTCGCAACAGATTTAAATAAAACATCGACAGAGGGTTTGTGTCTATTGACTGGCGGCCCGTCGATTATGGCAACTTGATAGTGCGTGCCGCTCAGCTTTAATTGCATATGTTTTCCACCAGGCGCAATTAGTGCCAAGCCAGGTAATAATCTATCACCATTCTGAGCTTCTCGAACTTGAATTTGGCAAAGGTTATTTAAGCGCTGAGCAAATAAGGCTGTAAATTTTTCAGGCATGTGTTGAACAATTAATAAGCCAGGCGATACGGCTGGTAATGCAGTGAGAATGTGTTCTAATGCCTGAGTGCCGCCTGTTGAAGTACCAATTGCCACTATTTTCTGCGTTCTTAAAGAATTTGAAGAAGCCATACTTAGCGGCAACGTTTTTTGAACTGCTGGAATAGACTGCATGGTAGTGTCTGGTTGTTGTTTTTTAAATTTCACATTAGCCATGCGTGCTTTTGAGGCTGTCCGAACTGCATCCACTATATCGCTACTTGAATCTTCGAGAAAACTTTTAAGCCCTATTTTTGGCTTCGTAATTATAGAAACAGCGCCTAGACTTAAAGCTTGAAGTGTTGTATCGGCACCTTGTTCAGTTAAGGTTGAACATATAACTACCGGTGTAGGTCTTTCTTGCATAATTTTTTGAAGAAAAGTGAGTCCATCCATCCGAGGCATTTCAATATCTAGTACGATCACATCAGGCCAACCTTGTTCCATTCTTTTTAATGCAAAAATAGGGTCGGCGACAGCAGCTAGAATTTCAATGCCAGGGGCATTATTTAGTAGACTACTAATAACTTGCCTAACAACAGCTGAATCATCAACAAGTAAAACTTTAATGTTATTTTGCTGAGAAGAAAGGTCTTGTGTGAGCAAAGTATTCTCCAGTGCTTAATGGTCTGATGTTGAATTAATTGTTTTTGATTGCTTGCCATATTGAACCCACACATCACCGCAACTTAGATCAAAATAAATTTTCCTGTAGCGAACGCCACCAACATCTTCGACCTGAACTTTAAAGCCTGCATGCTCTAGTAATTTACGCCCTCCATAAATATTGCTATTTGCTACATTGGTAACATTAACTTTATTATGAATTGCCTCAAACATATTTCCACCACCAAACATTTTTACGTCAAAATCTGATGGACTTAATTTATTTGTTTTAATTTTATCGAGGAAGAATGAAATGGCATCTGTCGCATAATATCCAGGTTGGTGATGTTCATTTTTTAAATATGATTTTCTATCCGCTAACAAGTAATGACACATACCACCTATTCTAGTACTCGGATGCCACAACGAAATTGCGACACAAGATCCAAGAAGTGTATGTGCGATAAGTGGACCTTTACCAAAAAACAGCTCACCCGGGCCTAGTGTAATTTGTTTAATATCTTGCGCAAAAGGTTTCATGATCTATTCGTTATGCATATAAATAGAGGGGCGAATGAGTTTCACTCGTTCCGACACGCCATTTAAACTTTCTGCATGGCCTATAAATAATGTCCCTCCTGGCTTTAGACAACCGAGGATATTATCTAGCACTCTTTGCTTAGAAGGAACATCAAAGTAAATCATGATATTTCTTAAAAAGATAAGATCAAACTGACCTAAATCAATTTGATTATGTTGCAGATTTGCGTGAGAGAAATGTACTTTGTTTCTCAATTCTGAAGTGATCTTAAGTGTGCCAGTTTTGTCACCCACTCCTTTACGACAAAATTCTCGCAAATATTCTAATGGAATATTTTTACTTCGAGACATGGGATAGACAGCCTGTTTTGCCGAAGCAATGACTCTGCTGCTAATATCCGTTCCCTGTATTTGCCAATCCCCTTTGTAGTGCGCTGCCAGCACCATGGCTAAGGTAAACGCTTCTTCTCCTGTCGAACTAGCAGCACTCCAACAGCGTATTGAACGATTCCCCCATTTTGGTATGAGTACTTGTTTAATGTAATCAAAATGACCACTTTCACGAAAAAAATAGGTTTCGTTCGTTGTTAACAAATCTAAAGCGGCTTGTTTTTCTGAAACCGCTTGTGGATTAGATTTATTATTCAGAAATGCAAAATATTCTTGGTATGAAGATAAGTTTAATTCTCTTAAGCGCTTACTTAAACGCCCTTCAACAAGTGCTCGTTTCGCCTCGGCTAAATGAATGCCAGCTTCTTTGTAAAGCCAAGTTTTAAAAAGTTTAAACTCAGCCTCACTTAATGATGCCAGGCTCTCGGGTTGACGACTGTTATTTTGTATAGACTGCAAAGTAATTAAGTACTCGTATGGATGGTGTTCTAAAAGTTAAAATTTGTATTGAGCTACTTTCAAGATCATTCAGTATGCATATCGCTTGCTATATCTCTAATATCATCCATCATCGATAGCTCATCCACCGATAAAACTTTGTCTTCAGCTAAGATAATGACAAAGTCCTCACCTAACTTGCCCATACTTCTAATAAAGTCCGTTCTAATTCGCGCACCGAAACCAGGCGTTGCTCTTATATCTTCAGGTTTTATTTCTAACACTTCTGAGACACTATCTACCATCACGCCAATATCTTGCTGGTGTTCTTCGGTCAAGATTTCGATAATCACAATACAGGTACGTTTGGTTACTTCATTTTTGTCGAACCCAAAGCGCCGAGAGAGATTTATGACAGGTACCACTTCACCTCGTAAGTTAATTACACCTTGAATAAAGTCTGGCATCATAGGGACCTTGGTAATGTTGCCATATTCAAGAATTTCTTTAACATTCAGAATATCAAAGGCATACATTTCGCCACTTAATTTGAACGTTAAGTATTGATCAACATCCTCGGTATCACCTGATGCCAAATTATTTTTGGCATTTATTTCCTGTTCATTACGAACCGCTATTTGTTTCCGTTTCATAGTTTTCCCCTAGAATTTGACGTAATCGTTGTCATTATCGTCATATGATTCACGAGGCTTGTTAATTGCAGCATTACGATGCGGCATTTGATTTCTTGAATTTAAGTGGGAGTGCTGGTTAGTTCTATCCCTGTTAAGACTATTTTTATCGACTTTGAAAAAGGTCATTAATTGTTGCAATTGCTGAGCTTGGCTGCTCATTTCTTCAGATGTCGATGCAAGCTCTTCAGATGAAGAAGCACTCTGCTGGGTAATACTGTTTAACTGTTCCATTGCATTATTGATCTGATTTGCACCACTAGCTTGCTCCATAGAAGCCGCACTAATTTCTTGAACCAGGTCAGAGGTTTTTTGGATGGACGGTACCATTTGCTCTAATAACTTACCGGCATTTTCAGCCAAACTCACACTACTCTTGGCAACTTCGCCAATTTCTTGCGATGCAACTTGGCTGCGTTCTGCTAGTTTTCTTACTTCTGCTGCTACAACCGCAAAACCTTTACCGTGCTCGCCAGCTCTAGCAGCTTCAATTGCGGCATTTAAAGCTAATAAATTTGTTTGGTAGGCAATATCATCAATAATGCTAATTTTTTCAGCAATGGACTTCATTGCTTCAACAGTTTTAGTGACGGCTTCACCACCATCAATCGCTTCTTTAGCCGCTTTACTGGCCATGCCATCTGTGACTTTTGCGTTTTCAGTATTTTGTGCGATGGAAGCTGACATTTGTTCAACCGAAGCAGTTGTTTCTTCAACAGAAGCAGATTGTTGCGTAGCGCCTTCGCTCAGGCTTTGCGCTGTTGCCGAGACTTCTTCAGAGGCTGATGCCAATGCATCGCTGGCACTATTCACATCACCGACGATAGCTGATAAGCGACTCGTCATGCTTTTTAAGTTAGCAAGTAGACTGTGTGTATCGGACTCTTTAGTTTTGACGTCAATCGTTAAATTACCATCTGACACTTCTTTAGCTATAAGTGAAGCATAAGCAGGTTCACCGCCTAGTTGTTGCATTAGACTTCGAATAATTAAAATAGAAAAAATAATACCCAAGACCAGCCCAATTATTATGGAACTGATAGATATTGTTTTAATCGTTATGAAACTACTTGCCGCATTAGTATATTCAGTTTCAGCCGCTTTAATTTTCATACGTATTAACTGTTCAATTCCCTCACTCACTGGCTTATAAAGCGGACGTACTTTATCAATAACAATTCGCTTGGCCTCTGCCAAATTATTATTCAGAAAAGCCTCAGCTGCTGGTTTTAATCCTTCCTTGACTAGGACCCCCCTGTTTTTCCCAAGTTCATCTGCTATTTTAGCTTCTTCTTCTTTAGCTTTGTTTTGTGTGTACCTTGCCCATACATCGGTTATAGCTTGGATATTTTCACGCACATTGTCCATTTCCTTTTCTATCACCGAAGGTTTAGATGAAATAATTGCTATCGTCATCGATAGCTGATTCTCTAATAGCATTGAGCGCATACTACCTATATCGACGAGTGGTACCGTTCTATCTTTATAAACATGCTCTAGCCCCTTAACACTTTCGCTCATACCATAAAGCCCAATACCTCCTATACCAATTAATAAGAAGCTAAAAAAAACCACCAAAATACCTAGTTTTAATTTTACCGAGAGATTTTTAAACATGTTCATTCCTTTAAAGTTATTTAGGACTTTAACTACACATTATTGTTATTGATTAAACTGCTATGCTTTAAACTTTTTCATCGTATTTACCGATTGCTTCGGGGAAGGTTTGGGTTAACGAGCGGATAAGCCCTTGAATGTCTAGTATCAGGGCTACTTTTCCAGTGCCTAATATGGTTGAACCACTTAGACCGGTCACTCGCTCAAAGACCTTACCTAAGGGTTTAATTACCGTTTGAAATTCCCCCATGAGCCTATCAACAATTAGACCGCCTTGAACACCATTCGCTTTAACTACCACCACGCTTTGCCTGGATGGTTTAGGCCCCGGAAGGGAAAAATGCTCTCTAAGATTAATAAGAGGCAAAACATCGCCACGCAAATTTATATAAGTTAGCTGTTCATTTTTCTTTAAGTAATGGTCATCCAAATCAACACATTCTTGGATTAGGTCAAGCGGCACAATAAACGTCTCTTGAGCCACTGCAATCATAAAACCATCAATAATCGCAAGAGTGAGTGGCAGCACAATACGTATCGTTGTCCCCTCATCAGGTACAGATTCAATATCGATTCTGCCGCGTAACTCCGTAATATTTCGCTTAACAACATCCATCCCTACACCCCGTCCGGATATATTGGTAACTTCTGCAGCGGTTGAAAAACCCGGTTCAAAAATGAGGTTAAGTTTTTCTAGTCTTGAGAGCTGTGCTTCTTCATTGATTAGGCCTTTTTCAATTGCTTTGCGATAAAGCATTTCTGGATCGAGGCCTTTTCCATTATCACCTACTTCGATGACAATATTGCCTGAGTCATGATAAGCATTTAGTGTCAGCTTACCTTTTAAGAACTTACCTTTCTGTTGACGGCATGCGGGGGGTTCGACACCGTGATCCAAAGCATTTCTAACAAGGTGCATCAGTGGATCGCCAATTTTTTCGACAACGGCTTTATCTAATTCAGTGTCTGCACCCTTAATGACTAAATCAACATCTTTACCGAGTTCTTTAGCTGTATCTCTTACAACACGTTGAAACTTAGTAAACGTTGCGCCTATAGGCACCATTCTCAATTTTAATGCTGCGTCTCGAACTTCTTCTAAGAGGTCATTCAATAAGGTAACAGACTCAATCATTCGGCTATCGCCTATTAAATCCGCTTGCATAACGGTACTTGCACTTGCAGTGACGAGTTCACCGACATAATTGATTAATACATCAAGCTTATCTGCATCGACTCTGATCGATTTTTGTTCTCGAGTAACACTTTCGCGAACTTTGTTTTGCTTGATCAACGCCGCTTCTAAAACAGGACTCAGCAAGGCGTTCTCTTCAGCCAATATTTCACCGAGGGGTTGTTTATCTTCGGTCTGGTTTTGTGTATTTAACGCAGTTTCTAATTCATATTTAGTCAAAGCACCGCATTCTATAAGAATTTCACCTAAACGAAGATCTACATCCGGCAACGACTGAATAATGTCGAGATATTCATCCAAAGCACTATTCGGCGAGATAATATGGAGATAACCATCTTCTTTCATAAACTCGAAAACGTCTTCTATTTCTTGCTTACTTCCTTCTGAATGAAATTGAATTTCAAATCCAAGATAGCAACTTTCTGGATTAAACAGTTTTATATCGGGTACATTTTCGATCAAGGGTCGAATCAATGTAATTGAACCAAGTTTCTCCAAAAAAAGTATAAATGACAGCGGGTCCATACCATCTCTGAAGGTATTTTCGCCAAAACGTACTATTATGTGCCAATCATCATTTTCAACTTCATTAACCACACGTTCTAGTTGACTTTGTGCACCCCGAAAAGAACTGGGCTCAAGCTCATAATGCTTGTGATCTGCGTTTTCATCAACAAATTGCCCGTCAGTCTCTTTATTCTTAATATAGTGTTCTAGTTGTTCGATTAGCTCTTGGCTTTTGTTAATGATTAGCTCGTGCTTATCGGGATCATGAGAGTCTTTATCTAGATGTTTAGAATCCTCAAGCAATATAGCGATGTGGTCACAACATAACAGTAAGAGTGAAATTAAATGCTCACCTAGAGTAGTTTTTCCGCTCCTTAGGCCATCTAGAACACTTTCAGCTACATGGGTAAACGCGACGATGTCATCCAGGTTAAAAATACTAGCTGAACCTTTAATCGTATGAGCCGCCCTGAAAATGGCATTAAGGCTTTCCACTTCATCTTCAATTTCTCCGTTATCGAATTGAAGTAGTAAACTTTCCATTTGCTCTAACATTTCGTTCGCTTCTTGATAATAAATTTGTAAGGAGGCTTCATTAGGCATTTGGCTGTCCTTTTCTTGAATTATCATGAGAAGATAAAATCACTAGATCACTAAACCAAGTATCCAAGCCTAAATGTTTTAGTGCATCTGTCACTGCTTCACTTTGATTTACTAAAATTACTTGTTGATCTTCTTTTGCATTGAGCTTGGAGAACATAAGCAACTGGATAATACTGGTATCGATTCTTGATACGTGCTCAAGGTTAAAGCTGATGTTTTTGTTATCTTCAAGAAGCGGAGTAAGACGTTTATAAATCTCTTCAGCAGCAAAAATAGATACATCACCTTCAAGGCTTACTAGGTAAGTGTCATTATCATTTTCTATAGACAGCATAGCGACAGACCTACATTGCGATTAGTTTGCTTACCGCAGCCACCATTTGTTCCGGTTTGAACGGTTTAACCATCCAAGCTTTTGCGCCAGCAGCTCGACCTTTATCCTTTATGGATGCTTCTGATTCAGTAGTAAGCATAATCACGGGAGTAAATTTTGTATCAGGCCTGCTCTTGATCGATTTCAGCAATGTAATACCATCCATATTCGGCATGTTCACATCAGTAATAACGAGATTGACTGAGGCTGAATCAAGCTTACTTAATGCATCTAAACCATCTTTAGCTTCAATGACCTCATAACCTGCCCCCGTTAAGGCCATGCTGACTACATGCCGAATTGAAACTGAGTCATCGACAACTAAGATTTTTTTACTCATTACATATTCCTTTTGGGTATTTGCTAGTATCTAAAAGAAAGTAATATCTGACTTACTTTCTGCATTGCTATCTTTTTTCGAATTTAGCTGATGGTGAGCATGGTGTTGTTCAACCATCGTATAACCTTGTTGTATTTGTTCTAACCAATCGCCTAAATCAGGTAATTTAAAGTCTGTATTAGTGTGCTTATTGAATTGTTCGACTAAAGCTTCTAGATCATTCAGTGTTGAAATTGCGTGATTGAGGATCTGACTGACCCTATCCTGGAACTGCAGATCAACCAAGGTATTTTCAATTGAATGACTCACCTTTTTGGTTTGTTGTTGAAGCTGCATGTCCTTTTCATTTAAAGAGGTGGTGATATGTCGAAACTCTTCAGTCACGATCTCAATACGCTTTTCAGTTGACTCAAGCAAGGTAGATTCTTGGCTAATTGCCGTTGTGATTTTATTCAAACTACCTTCAACAGAGTTTTTGAGATCAGAAACCGTATTAGTCATGTCAGAAGCAGTGTCGTGTGAGCGCTTTGATAAGCTTCTAACTTCATCTGCAACTACCGAAAACCCACGACCAGCTTCACCTGCTCGGGCTGCTTCTATTGCAGCATTTAAAGCTAAGAGATTTGTTTGTTCTGCAATTGATACAACTTGAACCGCCATATTATTGAGATCATTGGTATAACTGGTCAAATGTTGCATTTCTGAGAGTAAAACTGATCTGCTCTCTTGAGTGGTGCGCAGAGTGACGATAGCTTGGGCAAGCTCTGTACAGCTTTCCTCTATTATTGTGATCGTTTGTTCAGGGCTGTTTTGATCTTTATCTTGTGAAGTTGCTGTCAATACTGAAACTAACTGAGCAAAATTTTCTGTTAATTTTTCAATAGCATCATTACCGTTTGCCGTTGCAAGGGTAATTTGTCTTTGAATGAGCGGAAGGGATTGCTGGGTGAGTGCTAATATTTTATTGGTTTTGTCATGGCCATTATCTAGCTTAGGCTGTGCTTCATGTAACTCATTCGTCATGAACTGACTTTTTTGC
>JBFJZQ010000028.1:0-16774 GCA_041622015.1 Oleiphilaceae bacterium | reverse complement strand
CAATCGCTCTTAAACTAAGTTGATAGCAGCCCACCTGCAAGTCATCGATGTTCACTCGCTGATCATTAATACGGTAGGTTTTGATCAATTTTTCAGTCTTAACACTGCCTTCCTGATCAGCAAAAATAGATAACTGATAGCCTGATGCCAAATCCATTTCGTGCCATTGAATAACGATGGGGCTGAGCACCTTGCCAGCCATATCACGCATTAAGGTTTGCTGAGCGTCAAACGGCATAAACTCAGGTTTGTCCAATAATTTAACTGGTTCTTGAGGGGCTTCGCCCTGTTTTGCGACGATGCCAAAACGCGCAGGAACAGGAAAAGTAACACGTTCAGCACCGACATCCACCAAACCTTGATAGACCTCTACCAGCGTTGTTTGTTTCGCGGTACTTTGGTTTTCGGCTAGGACATTCACTCGGTATTCAGTCCCTCTGACGGCCGCCACAGCGGAAGGCGTAATGGTAATAAAGCGGCTTCTGGGTTCGCGTTTAATCACCCGCGTCTTGACGGTTCCTTGATTCAATCTGACGGTGCTATCCACCATGCCATTGAGTTCAAAGTTAGAAAGCGTATCCAATTCGAGCTGGGAATCAGGCTCTAAGAGCATGCTGCTACCGTCGGCAAAAGATAAGGATGCACTGCCTTTTCCAGTAATTAGCTTCCCGCCAATGGGAAGTTTAATACCTTGTTCAGCTTTTTTTTCTTGTTCACCGAGAAGCTGATAACGCACATCACCCTGGATAAACTCAATACTGGCAGAGGCGGCTGGTACCTTTAACCATTCCGCTGGAATACGAATACGGGTACCTGGTGGAATACTTCGATCCCGAGCAATATTGTTTAAGAGGCCGAGTTTTTGCCAACACGTGGGTTCTTTAGTGTATTGCCGACACACGTTCCAGATATTGTCACCCGGTCTCATGGTATATAACCAATCGGCAGCATTGGCCGTTTGAAACATGGAGGTGAGCAAAAGCATCGTTAGTGAGATAGCACTGAACTTCATGCTTATATATTTAATCATGTCAGAAACCTTTTATTCATTGAAATCATGTTCAAGACGATACTTTTATGTGGAGACTTTCTCTAGGCGATAGCCATGCTGAAAAATAGTCGTGATGCGATATCCCATCTCAGGGTTGATATTCAAGTTTCGCCTGACTCTGCTGACATGCATATCGACTGTTCGGGTATTGATGTCTGCATTCATTCCCCACACCTGTTTCAATAAATATTCCCGGGATAAGACCTGGCCTTCATTTTTAAGAAACTCATAGGCAATACCAAATTCTTTCTGAGTCGATTTCACAAGCTCGCCATCGACACGAATTTCTTTCTTAAGATTATCTACCTCAATATTGCCGATTCTGAGTATATCTTCAGCCGTTTCAATACCCGCTCTCCGTCGAGCGGCTTCGATGCGCGCCATTAGCTCGGCCCGGCGCAGAGGCTTGACCAAATAATCATCCGCGCCACTGTTTAAAGCACTCACAATATCTTCTTCTGCATCACGCTGAGTGGTAAAAATCACCGGTATCGTTTGTTTCAGCACAACCCGGAGTTGGCGTAATACATCGAGCCCGGTTTGGTCGGGTAGCTCCCAATCCAATATGGCTAAATCAAAGAGATCCGTTTTGAAAAGTTTCAAAAACGCCTTTCCATCTCCTCTATGCATTACCTCATGACCGGCCTCAGTTAACCAGGAACTAACCAGTTCTGATTGCTGTGGATTGTCTTCGAGCAAGGCAATTTTCATGTTACATCCTTTTATAAACGCGCCCTAAACAGCGCAAAAAATGTGTCAATTAAGAGCTATAAATCTATCCTAAGCCTTATATAGCCTAGGTTTACACAAAAAAAGTCACCGACCCTTACTTGTAAAACCGTGTAAAGGAATCGGCCTAAGTAAAGATTTGTGTCGAATTTTTTCATAAGCTTACACCCAAGTTAGAGCACAGGGGTAGAAAGCAGCCATGAAACTTAAAGCAAAAAACAAAATCCAGCAAGCTGAGCATGAGTCATCAATAAAAAATTCTCAGTCTTCAAAAAAATTATCTTGGGAAATGTCTGCGCAAGATGCTTTACGGGTTGATTACGTGACACGTAAAAGCCCCATCTCAATCAATCAACACTAACTATTTCCACAAGAAATCATAATTAGAAATTTTTATTAACAGGAGTACTACCATGAAAAAAACCATCTTACTTACTTGTATAGCTAGCACACTAAGCACAGGTTTGATCGCCGATGACATGCCAGACTTTGAAGCTTATCTTGGCGCAGCCAAGTATTTTTATGACGATGAGCGTAACCTGGATGATGCGAACAGTTTAGAGCTTGGCGCTGAAATCCCCATGACCGAATCACTTTCATTAGAAGCTTGGTTATCAAACTTTGATGCAGACGCAGAGAACGGTTCAGGCGAACTTGACGGTAATCGTTACTCTTTAGGTGGCTTGTATCACTTCTCTAATGAAAGTTTAAGACCTTTTATGACCCTAGGTTTTAGTCACCAAGAGCTTGAGGATTCAAATGATTCGCATGATGAAGCCTTAGCCTATATCGGCGGCGGTGTGAAAAAGTATTTCGATAACAATATTGTGTTACGTGGCGAATTATTAGCCATGAACAGCTTTGATCATGAAGTCACAGACTTAGGTGCACGAATCGCCATCGGTTATGCCTTTGGTCGATCAACATCTTCTCCGGTTGTCGAAGAAGCACCCGTTCAAAGAGCTGTTGAAGTGAAAGCTGAACCGGTTAAAGAAGCTGTCGTAGAAAAAGTAGTGGTTAAAGCTGCGCCTAAGCCCATGCCAAAACCAGTGGATACCGATATGGATGGCATTCTCGACAGCCTAGACCAGTGCGCTGGAACAGATAAAGCCTTCCAGGTAGATGAGAAAGGTTGCCCGATCATGCTATCTGAAACTGTTTCAATAGATATGAAGGTGAATTTCCCTACAAACAGCGCTGTGATCACGGAAGATAACCTTCCTGAAATTAAGAAAGTTGCTGACTTCATGAAGCAATTTGATAAAACAGCCGTCACCGTAGAAGGTCACAGTGATGACAGAGGTCGTGATGCTTATAACAAGGCGTTATCACAGAAACGTGCCGACGCTGTTCGCATGACGCTTATTAATACCTTCAATCTTGATGCCTCACGAGTCAGTGCAGTGGGTTTTGGCGAAGAAAATCCTATCGCAGATAACAACACAGCCGAAGGTAGAGCAGCGAATCGTCGCGTAGTGGGTGTTGTGAAGTCGACCATTCAAAAAGCCGCAGAAAAGTAAGTGTTTTAAATAAATGGCATTGCCTGTAAGGGATGCCATTCAAAGAACTCAAATCTCAACAAACTTATAAACTGATATCAATCAAGGAAATTTTATGGAACAGCTAGATAATACAAACGAACAGGTTCAAGAGTTACTTCAAACATTCTATACCATGTGTATCACTTACGGGCCGCAAGTCATTCTTGCCATTGTCACACTGGTTGCAGGTCTGTGGATTATCAATAAATTTACGCGCACGCTAAATACTAACCTGACCTCAAAAGTAGACGCTACCCTTGGTCAATTTGTGGCGAGTATTTTATCGATCATATTAAAAATGGTGCTACTGATCTCTGTTGCATCCATGATCGGCATTGAAACCACGTCATTTATTGCGGTATTAGGTGCAGCAGGTCTTGCGGTTGGTTTAGCGCTTCAAGGCAGTTTGGCAAACTTTGCTGGCGGCGTGGTGATTCTGTTATTCAAGCCTTTCAAAGTGGGCGATGTTATAGAAGCACAGGGTTATATTGGCAGTGTCTCTGCCATTCAGATCTTCAATACTATTCTTAAGACTGGCGACAACCGTGTTGTGATCATTCCTAATGGCGCGCTTTCAAGCTCTAGCATGGTGAATATCAACCAAGAATCTACTCGTCGTGTCGATCTATCCTTCGGTATTGGCTATAGCGATGACATTGATCTAGCGAAAGCAACGCTTAACTTACTGGCTCAAAATGATGGTCGTGTACTGAAAGACCCAGCACCCATGATTGTTGTGGCAGAACTTGCAGATAGCTCTGTTAACTTCACGGTTCGTCTATGGGTGAATACCTCTGATTACTGGGGCGTTTACTTCTCAATGCAAGAAAATGTGAAGAAAGAGTTCGACGCGAAAGGCATCTCTATTCCTTTCCCACAGCAAGATGTACATATGCATCAAGTAGCGTAAGTCGACCTGAATAAATTGATGAGCGGCAAGAAGATATTCTTGCCGCCATTTCTAAAAAGACAGGAAAATAGAAGATGAATAAAACGAACATCAGCATCGCATCATGTTTAATAGGTTTAACGGCGAGCATGCCATTGCTTGCAGAAGAGCAAACGCCAGTAACAGATGAAACACTCTGGAAAGCCACGGCAGAATTAGGCTATGTAAAAACAAGTGGTAATTCAGATACGCAAACACTGAATGCAAAATTCAATGCGTCTACAGAATACGATGCATGGAAACATGCTCTTCATTTAGAGACCCTGAGCAGTTCATCCAATGATGTGCGCTCTGCCGAAAAATATCGCGCTGAAGTTCAGTCTGATTATTTTATTAGTGAGCGTACTTATGCACTGGGCCTTGTCTCATGGGAAAAAGATAACTTTGATGGTTTCGATTACCAGGCATCTCTTGTTGCGGGTTTGGGTTATAAAGTTATCCAAGAACCGGATATGGAATTGCGTCTTGAATTAGCGCCGGGTTACCGAGTCAGTGAATTAAAAAGTGGCAGCAACGAAGAAGATGCCATCATCCGTGCGGCAGAAGTTTTTAGCTGGAAGTTCAGCAAAACATCTAGCTTAGACCAGTTTTTAAATACCGAAGCTGGCGACAGTAATACCGTCACGCGTTT
Organism: Oleiphilaceae bacterium; assembly: GCA_041622015.1. Lineage (GTDB taxonomy): Bacteria > Pseudomonadota > Gammaproteobacteria > Pseudomonadales > Oleiphilaceae > PZPK01. The sequence goes on along the minus strand of JBFJZQ010000028.1, from coordinate 11,873 downwards.
TGGTATTTCATTGACCAGCCAAGTTGATGATGCCCTTTCTATGAAGGTTGGTTATAACATCAAACATAACTCAGATGTTGCGCAAGGCAGTGACAAAACAGACAAAGAAACCTCGGTGACCTTGGTGTATAAGCTTTGATCTAAAACCGTTTTTTGTGCACTTTAAGGCAAGTAGTTTATGCTCGCTGCAGTAATTCAGATAGTCTCGCAGCGACTTAAGCTTAAAGTGCACTTTTTTAATTCAATCTTGAACTTCATTTAAGCCCTTCACTTATAAAAACGGGAACTGGGTAATCAGGGAATAATTGTTTAAATTCGGCATATATCGTTCTCGCCTTTTCTTTTTCGCCTATGGCGATTAACTGTTGTATTTTCTTGAGAAGGTCTTCGGCTTTTACCGAGTCATCGGTGCTCTCTTGCTTTAATGGTTGTTGAGTGAGTGAGGGTGCTAATAGCATATTTGGAGTTGTCATCTCATCCATAGTCTGTTCGGCCGCTTCAGCGGCTAACTCGCTGATATCGTCTTTTATGATATCTGCCATCTCGCTTTCCGCTGAGATCTTCGATGCTTTCTTTTTGGCCAGTGGAACCGCCTGAGCTTTATCGTTCATGTCTAAGCGTTCAAGCTGGGGGCTAGCGGGTGAAGAGTTAAATGTGTCGGGCTGAGAATAAATAAACCCCTCATTCCTGTTCTCTGAGCGATCTTCGTCAAGGTCAAAGAATATATAAATGGAAAAGACCATGGCCGCTGCAACCGACAATACCCGCTGTAGGTTTAGTGTCTTGGTATAGCGTTGATGTTGATGATTCGCTTTTGCCATATCCAGAACGAGTTTATCGAGTTTGGCAGGCGGCGTTTCGCGTGCCGTTTTCTTATAAAGCTTAGTTAGAAAATCATCTTCAGAATCATGATGGTTCATGTGTGTCTTCCTGAATCTGTTGAGGGCTTTTTAGGGCCGAGTCCGAATCTTGCCAAACAGTCTTGTAGTGCACTTCGCGCATAGCGTAAGCGCGTTTTCACGGCTTCATGAGACGCCTGCACAACCTCGGCAATCATTTTCATGGTTAGTTCCGTTTCCTGGCTAAGAATGAACACTTCAAGCTGAACCGAAGGGAGTTTCTGCATGCAACATTTGAGCTGTGCCGAGAGAACTTCTTGTTCATGTAAACGGTCGGGTGAATGTAAAACGGATTCAGTTTCTACTTCGGCATCAACGGCTTTAAAACTTCGATAATGATCAATGATCAGGTTGTGTGCAATGCGATAAGCCCAGGTTGTCCATTTTGCATCTGGGCTATACGACTCTGCTGCTTTAATGATGCGGCTCCAGCACTCTTGATAAAGGTCGTGCGCCAGATCCAAATCGGACAGCTGTCGCACCATATAACGGTATAACGGGTCTTTGTGTTTGAGGTACAAGGCTTCAAAAGACCGGATATCTCCTTTGGCATAGGCCAGCATCAGTGACTCATCGTTGTTTGTTGAATCGTCCATTTCGTTGTCTTTATCGGCCTCTGTATTGGTTTATTTCGTCAGGTGAAGATTAAAGGTTTGAGGCGAGTCGGAGTAATTGAATAAACTCGCTGCGATAACCAAACGGGTCTGAACCTTTAGCCTCTGAAGCATGCGCGATCAGGGTTTTATAGTCTACCCCTGAGACATATTTACTCTGTCTTAATACTTCACCAAATTGTGCCACCGTGGCTGAAAACCGAAAGTCCTCACTGGCCTGTGAAAATGCACCCATGTGCTTTGGCATCAGAATAGGCTGCGAAATGAGTTTGCTCTTAGTCTCATTCAAGTCTTTATATCTGAACTTGATAAAGGCTAATTCATTCGTAATCTGATCTTTGCTGGGTAACGGAGTCTTATCTTGATAGCGCAATGGGTCAATGCGGTGGCCATCACTGTTTTGTAAAACAATTTCGTATAAGGCCGTCACGGTATGGCCAGCGCCTATTTCCCCTGCATCGACTTTATCGTTATTAAAATCTTCTCGGGCTAGGGCACGATTTTCATAACCCAATAAGCGATATTCTTTAACCAGATCCGGGTTGAATTCCACTTGGATCTTTACGTCTTTGGCTATGGTCATCAAGGTCGACTCTAATTCTTCCACCAAGACTTTTCGGGCTTCATTCAGGCCATCAATATAGGCATAGTTACCATTGCCCACGTCAGCAAGTTGTTCCATTAGTTCATCATTATAGTTTCCCGAACCAAAGCCCAAGGTGGTTAAGGAAATACCTGCTTCACGCTTTTCCGCAATTAACTTTTTCAGTGCGCTTACGTCACGGGTGCCCACGTTAAAATCGCCATCGGTGGCTAGAATGACGCGATTAATGCCAGAGGGGACATAAGATTGCTTGGCTAAGTGATAAGCTAATTGTATGCCTGCTTGGCCATTGGTAGAGCCCCCTGCAGATAGGCTTTCCAAGGCTTGTTCAATTTTCAAAGTCTGGTTGCCTGCGGTAGGCTCCAGCACAACACCTGAGGCACCGGCATAGACTACGATTGATACTTTGTCGCTAGAAGTAAGCTGCTTACTAAGCATGAGTAATGACTTTTTCAGTAGCGGCAGTTTATCGGGTGAATTCATCGAACCAGAAACGTCCAGGAGAAACACCAGGTTTGAATCGGGTCGCTGTTCATAATGTGGTACATAGCCTTTTAAACCGACGCGTAACAATGCATGGTCATTAGACCAAGGTGATAAGGCGAGTTCTGTTTGAATACTAAAAGGCGTTTCAGTATCTTTTGGTACCTCATAAGCGTAGTCAAAATAGTTGATCATTTCCTCAATGCGCACGGCATCAGTCGGAGGTAAGGCCCCCTGGTTTAACATACGACGAATATTGGTATAGCTGCCGGTATCCACATCCACGCTGAAGGTTGAAACAGGTTCGGTCGCGACTTGTTTTATCGCACTTTGCGTGAGGGAAGCGTACTGTTCTCGGTTTTTATGCTGATAAAACTGAGATGACATGTCTGAATATGCAACAGGGCTAGATGCTCTAGGTGAAGGCAACGATGCCAATTCAGAGCTTTGTTTTGTTAGATGCTTTGCTTTCTTCTGCGGCTCAAGGGCTGAGTGTGTGATGGATATTTGATCATAAACGACAGGCTCCGCAACAGACGCTTGTCGCTCATCGAGAAGTATTCCATGTTTTTCCTGAGCAATCTGAGCTTTGGGCGCACTGCTAGAAAGGTGTTCAAGGTCACGATCAAGGTTTGCCTCTTGATCTGCTGCACAAGCAACGAGGGATAAAATGACTGCACTTAGATAAATCTTTCTTTCAATAGTCATAGCGTTTTCCTTTATTGATAGCGGATGAAGAGAATCTCAAAGGCTATAAACGAAGGCGTTTGTAAAAAGGGTTATTTATTTTCTGAGTAATCTTGAACGGGTCTAAAAATAGTGAAGGATGATTTCTTTATTGTTCCTATTAGCGTCCGTTGAGCTTGTCGAAACGTTCAAGGATATTAATTTAAAGGAGGCTATCGTTCTTAGATAAACTCAGGGAAATCTTGAGTCGTTTGAATATCATGCTGCTTTCTTGTTCAGCTTTCGTTCAGCTTGAATCGGTCACACTTACTCTTAATGTAATAATTAGTGAGAGCGACTATGTTAGGTTTCAATAAACTTTTTATTTTAGGTTTCATGCTTATCATGATGTCGGGATGCAGAGTAGAAACGCATTCTGAAAACTTTGTATTAGATATTCACTTTATTCCTGCCTATGAAGAGCAGTGGGGCTGGGCGGCTGCCACCGCGATGGTATTTCGGCATCAGGGTATTTACTACCACCAAGCCGACCTGGTTGATTATCAATATCATTATTTTGGTTATCGTAAGCCGTCTATTAACGATATTTCTTGGTTGTTATGGGATCTTGGCGGCCTGGATAGTTATGTCACCAGCACCCTGACATTTGGAGAAATTCGCTCACAGCTTAACCAAGGCAAGCCAATTTTACTTCAATATGGCGCTTACTATAGTGGGCATGTGTTAGTACTTCATGGCTATGATCATCAAGGTCATGTTTATATTCATGAGCCCGGTTATGGCACTCGGGTGATGCATTATGACGATTTGTATTATCGCTATTTCCAAGGCTCAGGGCGTTACTGGGAATCCAGTTTGATTCTGGAGCATTAACGTGAAGGTTTGCACAAAAAACAGTTTAAAAGAAAAGATTAGCCAAGCCCTGTATCTCAAGGCTTGGTTAATTTGAGGTGATCGAATTTCGCGTTAAGCGATTTTCTTAAGTTCAATTTCTTGATGCGATACATATTCATCATAGGTACCCTGAAAATCGATAATCTCTTGGTCTTTTATTTCGATTACACGGGTTGCCAGTGAAGACACAAATTCTCTATCGTGGCTGACAAATATCAGGGTGCCGTCGAATTTTTTCAGGGCTTCGTTTAAGGCTTCAATGGCTTCCATATCCATGTGGTTGGTGGGTTCATCCATGATCAGAACATTGATGTCCATCATCATAAGCTTGGCAAACAATAAGCGATTCTTTTCGCCACCAGAGCAGACTTTGGCTTTCTTGTTAATATCATCTTCGGTAAACAGCATACGGCCCAACATGGCACGTACCATTAAATCGTTATGCTTGGCGGTTTTCCATTGGGACATCCAGTCAAACAAGTTAAGGTCGTTATCAAAATCAGCGGTACTGTCTTGCGGGCAGTAACCCACTGAGGCATTTTCTGCCCATTTAATGACGCCGGATTTGGCTTGAAGCTCGTTCACCAAGCAGCGCAGGAAGGTAGATTTACCCACGCCGTTTTCCCCGATAATCGCCAATTTGGCACCGGCTTCTAAAATAATATTGCCTTTCGAGAAGAGGGTTTCATCCTCAAAGCCGTGTGCTAAATCTTCAAGGATAAGCGCTTGTCTGTGCAATTTCTTTTCTTGTTTGAAACTGATAGACGGGCTCATTCTGCTGGAGTTTTTAACTTCATCCAGTTTGATCTTATCCATCTTTTTTGCACGAGATGTGGCTAATTTTGCTTTCGATGCGTTGGCAGAAAAGCGATTCACAAAGGCTTGTAATTCATCTATTTCAGCACTTTTCTTGGCATTTTCCGTTAATAGCTGTTCCTGGATTAAGCTAGAGGCTGCCACAAAAGCTTCGTAGTTGCCCGGGTAGATACGCAATTCGCCATAATCGATATCTGCCATGTGCGTACAGACAGAGTTTAGAAAGTGACGATCGTGCGAGATAATGATCATGGTGGATTTTCGTTGATTCAGAATGTCAGCCAACCAATTAATAGTATGAATGTCTAGGTTGTTGGTTGGCTCATCTAAGAGCAAAATATCCGGGTTGGCGAATAGGGCTTGGGCGAGCAATACGCGTAACTTCCAACCGGGTGCAACTTGCGCCATCAAACCGAAATGAAATTCTTCTTCGATACCTGCGGCCAATAAAATTTCACCGGCTCTGCTCTCGGCGCTATAGCCATCCATTTCAGCAAACTCAGTTTCTAACTCAGCCACTTTCATGCCGTCTTCTTCAGACATTTCTGGCAGGCTGTAAATACGGTCACGTTCTTGCTTTACTTTCCATAATTCAACATCGCCCATAATTACGGTATCGACGACTGTGAACTTTTCGAATGCAAATTGATCCTGGCTTAATACGCCGACTTTCTGACCGGGAGAAATAGACACATTGCCCGAGGTAGGCGTCAGCGCACCACTGAGGATTTTCATAAAAGTGGATTTACCGCAGCCATTTGCTCCGATAAGGCCGTAACGATTGCCGTTACCAAATTTAGCTGAAATATTTTCGAACAAAGGTTCAGCACCAAACTGCATGGTGATGTTAGCGGTAGAAATCAAAAGTAAGCCCCAGAAAGGTTAAGTAAAGCTGGCTCAGCAGATAGTCATTCGGAATTAGCGAATACTAGTAAGATGAACATTTAGAGGGCGCGAACTATAAAGATTTGGTGTTCAAAAGTCGAGCTGAATTGACTAATAAATAGACAGGTTTGATGGCGAAGCTTTACGTCGCTGGCTTTTTTTGCCTATCTGGGCTTTTATGCTCGTCAGTATCTTTTGGGGCTGGCGGGTTTTCTTGTTTGAGTTGTTCAGCCTGAGAAAAGTCGAAACCGGCCTCTTCATCCAGTGCGTCAGGGTCAAAACGAATCCCGCATCCGGCTTTGACGGTTTTAAAGTCGGCGGTTCCCGGCTGTGAGATTTCATCATCGGCTTTTTTCATGAACAGACCTTTTCGCCTATGACGTCTTGATATAGCACACTATAACGTTTTGATGCTTGCGAGATGTCAAAAGCAGCTAAGGTTTCTTTTGCTGCAAGCTGCAAGCGCTCTCTTAATTCCTGATCATTGGCTAGGCGTTCAATCGCCTCTGCTAATTCTTGGGCATTTCCGGGTTCAATTAAAATACCCGTGTTTTCATGTTCGATAATGTCTGGAATTCCGCCGGTATTACTGGCAACAACAGGCAAGCCAGCAGCCATAGCTTCGAGAATGACAGAGCCCAAACCTTCTTTATAGGAAGGGTGGATCAGTAAATTGGCTGAAGCAAACCATGTCCCCATATCTTTCTGTTTGCTCATAAAGAAAACATTATTTAAACCTACTGCCTGCTTGCGTAAGTCTTCTTCTTGTGGGCCATTCCCCAAGAGCAGAAAATGCACGGGGCTGCTTTTCTCTTGTAAGATTTTGGCTGCATTTAAGGTTACATCAAAGCCTTTGTGCTTTTCCAGGCTGGTTGCATGCATCACTAAAAATTTATAGCCGTGGGAAGACCAGATTTGATCGACTTTGTTTTGGTTAACCGGATATGTCACTGGGGAGCTGGGTATTTTGATGCAAGTCTTGAGGCTAAACTTTGCTTTCAGCCTATTGACAATACTCGTGCTCAAACCGACTAAGGCTTGGGCATTTTGATAAGCTTTGGTTGAAAAATATTTGTTTAACACTTCTTTATCATGCCGATGGGTGATGATGTAAGGGCTGCCGTGTTTAATGTTTTGCATGTAAGCCCAACGTGCGCTGTGTTCATCGTGGGCATGGAACAGTTCACACTGCTTATTCAATTTAGCTGATTGGTTGGTGAAACTGCTCCGCGTGCTGATTAATGTGCAGGGAAGTTTTTCGACTTCTTTTTCAAATGCGCTGTTATGCCGAGTAACGATGGTGAGCTTATAACCCTCTCTTAATTGCTGCTTGATCAATTGCAGGGTTTGTCTCTCGCTACCACTAAAGCAGCGAGATAAGTTGATATGGCATAGATTCATGATGGCACTATTTCTTGAAATAAACGGTATTCTGGTTGTTCGGTGAAGGTTTGTAGATTTAATCCAGATTGAAGCCTTACTATTCTACTACGACTTAATGTTTTAATACTAAGGCTTCTAATGTTTAAAATTGTCGTGCTTAAGGTCGTATAGCTGAAAATTGCACCAAGACTTGAAAAAAGTAGACACGGTATTTGCTGCATTAAGTCACTCACTTGACTGTTTGAATCGTAAAGTTATTGCGTTATAACCATCAATTTAACGGCTATCATTCCTTGCGTCTTCGCTCTGCAATAAAAAGAGAAGGATTATGCAGTGGCGGGCTAAGGATGTAAAATGAAGTCTTTTGCGAAGGCGAATGAATTCGTTTCTTTTTATGCTTGTTACCAAGCTTTACATGTTTCAAATAGGTTAATTCAGACCATGACGTTTAAATCCAAATTTCGAGCATATGCTTGGTTTATGCTCATCAATGCCTTTTTATGTGTGTTAGTTTCGACGCGCTATTTTGCTTTTCTGCCTGAATTTCCGTCAGAGACCGTTGCTCAGGTATTTTTAATGAGCGGCACTCTATCTCAAATGGCCTTATTATCTTTTCTGGTGGGGCTTGTCGTCAGCCCGGTTTTGTTCTTGCCAAGCTCATTTAGAAAGTTTGCCATGGCGCTAATCGCTTCGGGTGGTTTAGGGATATTAATTATCGATACGATGGTATTTGCCCAGTATCGTTTTCATTTGAATATCGCTGTGTTGGATATGATCTTTTCAGGCCAGATTGTGAGTTTTCCTCTTGAAACTTGGCTAAGTGTGATTGTGGCCGCACTGGTATTGTTTATATGTCAGTTATTGCTGGTGGCGCATCTAGAAAAGTCGCCAGGCTATACTCAGCACGGCTGGGGACGAGGCCTGGCAGTGACGATGTTTGCTGCTTTACTCATCACAAATGGTATTCATGTTTGGGCGGCAGCCAATGCCTTTCAGCCTGTCACTATGATCAAACGCTATTTACCCCTATTCCAGCCAGCAACAGCCAATAGCTTTATGCGGAAACATGGTTGGATTGATGAAGAAGCTATCGCTCGTCAGAAGGAAATGAGTTTAGAGCGCGGCAGTGATTTAAATTATCCGCTCGAAGCCATTACTGCTGAAGCAGTGGATAAACCGGTTAATATTATGATGATTGTCATCGACTCTTGGCGGGTCGATACCTTTAACGCTGAAAACACACCCCACATGTGGCAGATTGCGCAGCAAGGGAAAATTCTGAATGACCACTTATCGTCTGGTAATGCCACGAGAATGGGGATTTTTGGTTTGTTTTATGGTTTGCCAGGCACCTATTGGCATAGTTTCTTGGTTAATATGCAGCCGCCTGTGTTGATGGATCGTCTTCAAGAACTAGATTACAACGTTGGTATTTTTGCCGCCGCTCAGCTTCGCTCCCCTGAATTCGATAAGACGGTTTTTTCGGGCATAGAAAATTTACGCGTTGAGTCTGATGGCGATACAGTACCAGAGCGAGATTTAGACATTACCCATGACTGGCTAAGCTGGCATGAGCAGAAAAACCCGGCACAGCCAAGCTTTTCGTTTTTATTTTATGATTCACCCCATGCTTATGATTTTCCGGAGAATTATGAGCATCGTTATGAGCCCATGCTAGATGTGGTGAATTATCTGAAATTTGATAATGACACTAACCCGGAACCCTTTTTTAATCGCTACAAGACCAGCGTGCATTATGTCGACTCCTTGGTGAAAAGAGTGCTGGATAGACTGCAAGACACCGGTGAACTGGAAAATACCTTAGTGATTATTACCGGTGATCATGGTCAGGAGATGAATGATAATCAACTAAATTTTTGGGGGCACAACAGTAATTTCACCCGCCCTCAAGTGCAGGTTCCCTTTGTTTTGGTCGGGCCGAGAGTAAACGCAACTAGTGCTTTAGATGTTAAGCGAATTACCAGCCATTATGATGTGGCACCGACTTTGTTGAACAATTATCTGGGTGTGAAGTCTGATATTAAAAATTATTCGGTCGGCCTTGATTTGTTTGTCGAGCCGGTGAAGCGTGATTGGTTATTGGTGTCAAAGTATAGTGGCTATGCGGTGCTCTCTGAAGATTCTATCTTAGAAGTCGGCGCGACCGGACAGTACGAGTTGTTGGATCAGACAAATAGAGAGCTAAAAAACCAGTCGCCTAATTTTGATCATTTACAACAAGCCTTGGAGCAAATTAGTCGATTCCGAAAATAAACAAAAGCTCTATCCGAGTGATTAAAGAGGTATGTCTTTGTCTGATAAAACTAAGCCTGATAAAATTAAGTCTGCGAATCCAAGCCAGCATGCGAATTTCGCAGGTGTCTTCACTCGGAATGCAATAGAAGCTCAGCAGCAAAGCCTTGCAAAGGTGAGTCGTTTTCCGTTTATGAAGTTCGAGCCCGATCTTGAAGCGGCCTTTGAAGACTTTCGATACAAACGTCTAATTAAGCGAGTGCCTATAATTGGCATCACCGGCCTGGTGCTATTTTGCGCTTTCTCTATTCTTGATGTTTACTCGTTACCTGAAGCGGTGTTTGAAGTCAGTATCCCCCTCCGCTTATTCTTAATTATCCCCTTAATCGGCTTGGTGATATACCTTGCTAAACGAGGGGTTTCTGCCAAGTTATTTATTCCCGTGTATTTTGGCGTTTATCTCATAGCCGGTGTCGCTATCAGTATTATCATTTATACGGCGGCTATGAATGACTACTTTTTACCCTATGATGGCATTCTCTTACATTTGGTATTTGGCTATTTTTTAATGGGTTTACCCTACATGCTCGCCATGTATGGCGGTTTGTTGATATCCGCGGTGTATTTATTCATGTCGGCCTACATGCACTTACCTTTTGAGCAGTTGGCATCGAATAGTCTTTTTATTATCTGTATCAATTTTGTCGGAACCGTTGGCTGTTACCTGCAGGAACGGGCACGACGCTTTTTGTTCTTAAATGAAAACTTAGTCCTGCTGTCTAAAGCAAAAGATAAAAAAGAAATTGCTTCCAAAACTCGCTTAGTGGCGACTGCTAGCCATGATCTAAGGCAGCCCCTTCATGCTATGCACTTATTAATTGAGACGCTTGATGATCAATTGCCAGAAGGCGAGCACAAAGGCATCGTAAAGTCGCTGGATATTTCCATCAAACAGTTGAGCCATTTATTAAATACCCTACTTGATATTTCCAAACTGAATGCCGGTATTGTTGAGCCGAAGCTAGAAAGTATTAACTTACCGGAAAGAATTTCAGGGTTTTGCCAGGAACAGGCTTTAAGGCTAGAAGAGTCAAATATATCCATGGCACTCCAGGGTAAAGATAAGGTCTTTGTGAGAGTTGATCCGTATCTTTTTGATCGCATGATTCGAAATGTGATGGAAAATATCTATGTCCATGCCGGTGCGACACACATATCCATGTCATGGACATGTGATCAAGACAGCGCGCGCCTGGAAATCAGAGATAATGGTAAAGGCATTGCTGACGCGGATTTAACTACAATATTTGAGGAGTTTCAACAATTCGGAGATTCAGCCAAGTCTGGGATGGGCTTAGGTCTGACGATTGTTAAACAATTAGCTGAATTACAACATATCAACTACGGCTTGGATTCAGCTCTCGGAAAGGGCTCATGTTTCTGGTTTACTCTCGCATTAGTGGCACACCAAGAGAAACCGCTGAGTACCTCGTTTGTGAACATTACCGTGATCAAAAAAGTAACGTCTACTTATGCCCAGACCTGGGCAGAGAAAATCAAAGCTTGGGGTTATACCGTCAATTTACTGCCTTTGGGCTTGAATATGACACCGGAGCATATAAAGCGTGTCCTGACCAGGCATTCTCAAATACTCATCTGGGATGCCTGCGAGGCGACAGATATTCACAATGTATTTGAGACGCTTCAAGCTCTGCAAGCTAATGTTGCTTTTACTTTAGCGTTTGTGATTGTCTCGAATGCAACTATTCAAGAATATCCGTTGCCAGAGAATTTGAATTTTCAACTAGTCAGTCCCAGTATCAGGGCAGCTAAATTAAGAATGATCATTGAGCATCTAGCAAGTGAACTTTAGTTTTCGACTAAGCCCAATTCAATCGCGACACGCGCACACTCGGTTCGGTTATGAACATTGAGTTCTGAAAATAAGCACTTCATGTAACTTTTGACTGTGTGCTCAGATACATTAAGTAGTTGGCATATCCGCTTGTTAGGTAAGCCTTCTGCGACAAGCGCAAGAACCTCGAGCTGCCTTGGGGTAAATGAGGGGGAGTTAGTCTTGTCCCGAACGGATGGTGGCGAATAAAAGTCTGGCCAGTAATGTTCCCCCTTCAGAATTTTATCAATCGCCTGGATGATATCTTCACTACGACTGGCTTTGGAAATGAAGCCACTTGCACCGGCGACAAGAGATCGATGCACATCTTTAGATTCTTCAGAGGCAGATAGAATCACCGCAGGAATAAAAATTTTCTTAATCGACAAGTAACGCAGAACCGATAAGCCCCCACCATCAGGTAGGGATAAATCCAATAGAACAAGATCAAAATCCGGTTT
>JBFJZQ010000027.1:0-16787 GCA_041622015.1 Oleiphilaceae bacterium | reverse complement strand
TTCCAATGATCATAAAAGTCATTTAAGTTACCCGGTAAATAGCGGCGGACCTAATGGCACGGTGTGCCCTGACACACATCCGGTACCGATTATCCGCGTCAGTTTTCACTATGCTTTTGGGGTGAAGCCCGAGGTGTATGACCCTGCAACGATGTCCAGCCGTGGATGGCGACTCGCATCGGATATGTATGAAGCAAGTACCTTAACGCCAGGCGGTATGTCCCTGCACGGTGACTGGTTTAACGCGTGGCACCCGGAAGCGCTTCAAGTTCTATTAGATTCGTGTATTAAACAAGAGCTTGATTGTCATGATGGAAACCTAGCCAATGGCGTTAGATTAACTGGGACGCGAGAAGGGAGTCAGGCAGAGCCTGCTGTGATCAATGAAGGCAGGGGAGAATAGCCTAAGCGCTATGGCTGTGGGGTTAGTCTCCCGATAAGGTAATCAGGAGGCTGACCCAAATGACACTAAGTTAAGCTTAAAATACCGTTCCCTGAGCTTGTCGAAGGGATTTTCCGATTTCCTCAGAGTCACGTTTCTTAAACGTTTCAACAGGCTCAACGAGCGGATTGTTCTTGCTCCCTGAGCTCCGTCGAAGGGAATTCTGATAGAGCGCCGAGTTACATCAAGGCGTTTCGACAGGCTCAACGAGCGGATTGTTCTCGCTCCCTGGGCTTTGTCGAAGGGTATTCTGAAAGAACGCTGAGTTACATCAAGGCGTTTCGACTAGCTCAACGAGCGATATATTAGTGACTATTCCGCTTAATTTAGTGTCATTGGAGGCCGTCCCCTTGTTCAAGCTTCTTAGTCAATAGCTAGGTTAATTAAGGTTTATTTGGTCAATTTAGGGCAAGAGTGTCAACCTCTTTTCCAAATTAGTCAGTCGAGTATTATCTGCCAAGACGATAAGGTCTGTGATTTACGACGCTGTCACTTTTGATTTTCTCTCATGATTCACTCTGGCAAGGTGGCCTCTCCACAACAATGACGAGACCCGTCAACAGGAGAGTATCATGAAGAAATTTAATACCAAGGCACTACTGTTAACTGCTTCAGTGTTTATGAGTGCAGGCGTTTCTGCGGAAGGCAGTATGCAGCATTTTGCTGAAAGCGCTTCGCATCTTAAACAAAGTACCGTGCATACCACAGCATCCATTGGGAATGGCGCCGTCGGTTCTGCCAAACTGGTTTCCGGCATTGCGGCTCTGCCGTTCAAAGCAGTTGGAAGTGCGGCGGCAAGTAATGCCGTGGGTGATTTACTTTGGGATAACGCAACAGGAAATGAGGAACTGGAGCTGACGGATAAAACCGTGATCGCTGGGCCGGCACCCATGGTTGCGGTAAATAACTAAAGCATTCATAACTGCTTGTAGAAAGGAGAGCTGAGTGATGTGGCGAAAGTATTATTCGATGATAGGGATGTTGTTACTTTTATGCCTTGCTCACTCTCCGCTTAATGCGGGTAGTCAGCAAACGGCTTATCAAGCTAACTTTAGCGTGGAAGCCTTAGCGCCTTTCGCCAAGCAGGTTGAGCGTTATGCAGTAAAAAAAGGAGCGAGGGTATTTATCCTTGCACGTTTAGGAAGCCCTAAGTCAGAACTGCCCGAGGGTATTGGATTTACCCATGCTGGCTGGCAGTCTATTCAGACATCAAAATTAGTGAAACCGAAACCGTTCAAGGCTACGCGATACATAATCTATATCAAGATCCAGTGGCCTTAGAGGTCAGCCGTTTAGTCTTGGATTACCCTGTCGACTTTTTTATGGGCGCGGTAGAGTTGAAGGCGGGCATTTTAATTCCCACACCTCAATTTCAGCACAAGTTACTGCAAAGTTTGGCTATGAATCGAAACGCCAAGCTGCATAATACCCACTATTCTATTGTCTCGAATCCTTATTCGAGTACCTACCAAAATTGCACCGAGCACATTCTCGATCTGGTCTTCGCCGCTATTTACGACACCGACTCGGTCCCACAGTTAAAAGCAAACCCAAGGACGTACTTCAAAGCTCAGACGATTCGGGTTTCACCTTTTAAACGTTTGCTAGCGCCCATGTTTAGTGCCGATATCAAAATGGGTGATCAAGACGAGGTTCTTCAAGTGGCTACTTTCACGTCAATCTCCAGATTCCTCAACGATTATGGTTTGTTAGCAGCAAGTGCGCTTATCGATAGCCAAGGCATTAAAGAATTTTAGCGTCACTAGGTGATACTTTTTTGGTTTGGCTTGTGAGAATATGTGCGTCAGATACATAAAAGTAGTGTTATCGAATGCTTTTACAAAAATTTAAAAAGAAATGGGGCATGGCGCAAACCACCGCAATTATTAAAGCACTGAAAAAACGCTGAAGATCCATGGTAAGCGTTACGCCGATGTTGCCGAGGCTTTGAACCTGAGTGAAGCCAGTGTGAAACGCTTATTTTCGGATGAGCAATTTTCACTTAAACGCCTTGATCAAATCTGTAATTTTTTAGGCATTGAGATTACCGATCTGTTGTCCAGCATGCGCAATGAACAGCAACTTCAGTGTTTAACGGAAGAGCAGGAGAATCAACTGGTTGCCGATATCCCCCTGCTTTTAGTGGCCAACAGTGTACTGAACCACTGGAGCTTCAATAATATTTTAAGCATCTATAATTTTTCAGAGCCTGAATTAATTCAGTTAATGGCCAAGCTGGATAGGCTCAGGTTAATTCAATTATTGCCGATGAATCGGGTTAAGGTCTTGGTTGATCGTAACTTTAGTTGGCGTAAAAATGGCCCGATTCAAAAATTCTTTGAAGAGCCGGTGACTCAAGAATTTTTCAATAGTCGCTTTGACTCTCCAGGCGAAAAAAAGTTGTTTTTAGTCGGCATGTTATCGAGGGCATCAAATGAAACCTTCCAGCGCAAATTAGAAAAGCTTTCGGACGAATTTCATGACCTGCACACCCAAGACGAAAAACTGCCCGCCTTTGAGCGCTTCGGCACCAGTGCGATTGTCGCGATGCGCTTATGGGAACCAAGCGTGTTCGAAGCCAAGCGAAAGAAAAAGGACGATCGTGCTTTTTAGGATTCATGTTAGTGGTGCTTCAATAAGCATTGTTACGCTGCTTATTGCTTGCGTCGTTCTGATTAGTGCCGTAAATGTTCAGGCAGGTATGCTGGGCTCACTGCTGAAAGCGGCCAAAAAAGTCGAAACGCCCGACGGCATGCCGAGGAACTTATCGGATATTAATTTCAATCAGCTTGATATCGATTTACCGCATAAAGCCGAGCCGCAAGTCATCAGCCTAAAGCTGGATCTGAATAATAATTGGGTCTTGAGAGATGGCGCCGGAAACATGGTCACCGACGTTAGGTCGCTTAAAAACCCAGTGTTAGTGATTGAGAAATTCCACCTACCAGAAAATATTTCCCAGCTACGTTCTGTCTTTCCCGAGCTGCCTTTGCTGGTCAGAAGTGGTACGAATGTCTATAAGGTCAAACGGCTGGGGGAGCTATCGGTTCGAGTCGGCACAGTCCATATGCGCGCGAATTCGATGAGCTTATTGCACAAGACGCTCACTCATCTCGATCGGCCGTGGTATTCAAACCAAGTCAATGTCGTCGGTGCATCACTCAACGATAACTACCTAGGGGGAGCTGTTAAGTCGGCCGAAGTGACTAGGGTTTTAAGTTCACCGAGTAGTTTTCGGGGGCAAACTCTAGTGATAGGCGGGCCTATTAAGGGCGATGAAGTGCGCGTGGGGGGAGAGGCAATGTCTATTTCCAACTTGCGAAAGCATGCTTTGCAATATGATATCAGCCTGGCTTTTCTCGATAGCCCTAAAGCGATTTCACCGGATAAAATTAAACAACGAATTTTAGACGTAAGTAGCCCTGATGTTAGCCCTAGTGTTCAGACCACGGGGGATTTTCTCAGGCAATTTAACGATAGTCGTGCCAAGACCTTTTACCAATGGAGCCCAGCAAGTAAAAATTTTATTCTCATTGAAAAACAAATAAAGGCACAAACTAACAGCACAGATTATCCGCCGAGCTTGCTGGATGATGTGGTCTCGCATGCCACCATTCACGGCATTATTTTTTATCGGCCTAATGAAGAGCGTCAGATTGAAATAGACCGTCGCTGGGTTTGGTGGTTACCCTCTGATGTCAGTTTATATATGGCGTTATCCATGTTTGCGGGCTTTATCAGTTTTGGCACCTGTGGCCGCTTAATGCGAAAACTATGGCCCAAGAAGCCACGTTCTGAATTTTCGATGGCCATCACTTATCAGCTTATAAGGTTTCTAAGGGTATTGTTTTTGTTGGGAGTGCTGCTTCCCGTGTTCGGGCTGCCCTGTTTTATCTTTAGTATATTCCATGGAATATATCTGATTTTAAGATTCATATTTGTAGGCATTGTGAAATTTCTGCGACTTTTTCTACCGAAGAAAAAGTAAGTAGGGTGTTATGCCAGTTAGTTAAAGGAGCGCATGCACATGTGCTCGATTCACTAAACTTGGTTTAGTCATGCTTCAATAATTTATATTTTTTTGAACCGAATGATTCGCTTGTGCGGCTTCGAAGGGAGCACTCAGCTCACACAAAGGAATTTGAATAGGCGTGGTAGGTAAAATGAAGCCTAATGACTTGAAATCAGAAGGCTTTAGGTTGGCTATCAGAACATAAAAGCCAGCCATGTGCTTTTGTAAAAAGTTAAAATTCTTGTGATGGTGGACTTTTAACGGTCTCAACCGCTTTCGGGTTTATTTCGATGTAAATAGTCAAGCTGTTATTTTCAACAAGCTTATCAATACTTTTCGTTAGCTCTGATAAGTGCACTTCCACCGAGGTCTCTTCAGCTTCCCCAAATTTACAATCGAAACCCCAGTAGCTTGCACCAGAAGGTAAGGTTTTTTTACGCTCTTTCTTGAGGAACTTTTTAATGTCGTGTTTTATAGAATCGACGATACGAGGTACTTTAATTTTGGGGTGTTCTAAGTTAAACGTTCTTTTCATTATGATCCTGTGAGGGCTTAGCCACTGCGCGCTGAATAATTTTTTATGACGCGCAGTGTAATGCTTATACAAAGTTTCTACCATTCATTTGGAGAGCTTGATGGCAATTGGCTTGATGTTGTTCTCTTCGATTTTCACGGCAAGCCCTTCCGCCTTTGGCTTGATTTATGAAGTTTGATCGATTGATTTAACACCAAAATCAAAGAGGATTAGATGCTAGTTCTATCCTTGAAAATAAGATCTAAAAGCCCAAAAATGACGTAAGACTCATTACAACAAACTTTTTTACACGATAAAAATATGCCCTGCGAAAAAGGAAACCCCGGTGACTCAGAGGTCAAATGAAAATAAGCAAGTTGAATTTTTTTATGAATATTTAACGAATGAAGAGGATGCGCGTGTTTGTAAGGATATCCCTGATAATGCTTGTAACGAAGTGCCGACTAACTTCTTTATTATTTTATTGAGCCAGTGTTTAACCAAGCTCGGTGATGCCTTGGCGAGCACTAAAATTGTTTTACCTTGGGTCATGAGCCAATCGGGTGTACCTGCTTTTTTTACCGGCTTACTCGTGCCTATTCGTGAGTCGGGTGCTTTATTGCCCCAACTTATTTTAGGTGGTGTGATACGCCAGTACGCTTTGCGAAAATGGTTTTTCGTGTTGGGTTGTGTAATGCAGGGCTTATGTGTGCTTGGGATGGCCTGGGTTGCCTTTTCATTTCAGGGAATGAAAGCCGGTGTGTTGATTGTCGCGGTATTGATTGTATTTAGCCTAGCGCGAGGGATTTGTTCTATTTCGTCTAAAGATGTCTTGGGTAAAACGATCCCTAAAACTCGCCGGGGGCGACTATCTGGCTTGGCTGCAAGTATTTCAGGGTTAATTAGTTTGGGCGTAGCCTGCGCGCTGTGGTTTGATTTATTTAGCGGAGAGGATCAGCTATATATATTGCTGCTGTGTGCAGCACTGTTATGGTTGATTGCCGCAATCGTATTTGCGCAAGTGTCTGAGTTTGAAGGCGCGACGGACGGTGGTGCTAATGGTGTGCAGGAAGCTTTTAAGAGCTTGAGCCTACTTAAAGAAGACAAACCCTTTCGTCGTTTTGTGATAGTGCGAGCACTGATGATGAGCAGTGGTTTAACGGCGCCCTTTCTGATTGTGATGGCTCAATCATCAACTGAACCGCAATCTCTCGTCAATTTAAGTTTGTTTATTGGTGTTTCTGGGCTTGCAAGTCTATTGAGTGGGCATATCTGGGGGCGCTTTGCCGATCAGAGTAGTCGTCAGGTGATGTTGTTTTCTGCAATATCAACAGCAATATTATGCGCATTTGCTGCAGGCTTAGTGTTATTACTGGATCAAGTGCCCCTATGGAGTGTTGTCGTTCTATACTTTTGCTTATCGATTATTCATCAAGGTGTGCGCCTAGGCAGGAAAACATACATTGTTGACTTAGCGGGCGGCAACAAACGAACCGATTACGTGGCTGTGAGTAATACGCTTATTGGTGCTCTATTGTTGATAGGAGGCTTGTTGAGTGCCATCGTTGCGCAATGGTCATTGTTTTGGGTGCTAATACTCTTTGCCATGGCGAGTTTATTGGGCTGGCTCTATGGTCGAACCTTGCCAGAAGCGTGAGGTTATTGAGAGAAAATTATCGGTGTAAATAAAAGGCTCATGCGGTTTTTATGATCCTTGCTTAATTAAATCTAAAAGACGTAGCCAGAAAACTGAACGATTTCAGGTGTTTTGCAATGAAGCTCGCGCCCACTCCTCGCTGGACTGCATCACCCCGTTGAAAAAGTCAGGGTATCGGGAGCTAAGCGAGAAAAATCCAGTCTTCATGGCAAATTATCGATGGCGATCTCATTGCCAAGGGCTCTATAAATTGCCAATTACGTTCTGAACTTTACGATTTCACACAGGGAAGATGATTTGAGAAATATAACTGGATATTAAATACACCTTCTTCTACTTTTAATTAACGGTACTTTATCTTAAATGATCATTCTAGCGAGTAGCCTCCATGAGCTTTTTACAAACCATGCCACTAAGCCGCAAACTGATGGGCAGCATTGTATTTGCTTTTGTGTTGTTTTCAGGCGTCCTTACTCTGAGTCTCTCCTTACATTTGTCTGATCTAAAGAACGACCTAGTTCAGCAAACTAAATTGACAATGGGTCAGGAAGTAATGGGTCGCCTCGATAGCGAAGCTGGCAAGCTCAGTGGCAACATTTCTGGCTATATCAATAGTGCCTTTAGAGTCCCCCTGAGTCTAGCGAGCACATTGCAGTCTTTTATTGAAGGCAGTGGCGAAAAGCTTAACAGGGATCAGGTGAATCAGTTAGTGGGCAGTACTTTGGCGCGCCATAAAGACATTAGTTCGATGTACGCGCAGTTTGAACCTAATGGCTTTGACGCTCTAGATAACGAATTTGTCACTTCTTTTAAAGTTCCACTTCATACGGTGTCCTCGACGGGAAGTCTGGAGATATATTGGATTAGGACGCCGGACGGAAAAATTGAGCAGCAAGAAGTTGAAGACCCACAAGAAAAGTGGAACGAAGAGGTCGGTGAATTTGGTATCCGTGAAGCGGAGTGGTATCTCTGTGCCCGAGATAAAAGCCAACCTTGTATAATGGAACCTTATCTTTACGAGATTTCGGAGGGGTATTCTGAGTTGATGACTAGTCTTGGGGTTCCAGTTATCGCTGCTGGCCGTTTTAGAGGACTTGTTGGGGTTGATATCAACTTACCCGTATTTCAGACCATGATTGAAGGTTTACAGAAAAATCTCTATGAAGGGCAAAGCCGTATTACGCTGCTCAGTGAAAAGGGCTTGGTTGCAGGGTCTAGTGTCTACAAGGATAAACTGACGAGACCGCTCGGAGAGTCCCGTGACACCTTAGATGGTCGTTTGACTCAATTGCATCGGGCGGCTGATCGGCATATCTTGCATGATGGCGTTTACTATGTGTCTTACCCGGTGCCAATTAAAGCGTCAGGCACAGAATGGTCACTACTGATCGAGCTACCAGAAGAAGTGGCTTTAGCTTCAACCATTAAATTGACAGCAACCATGGATAAAAGCATCGTTGCAATATTGTCGACAGAGGTCATTATTGCAGTCATCGCGACAATACTCATTGTGGTGTTTCTCATCGTTTTAGTGCGCTCCATTGTCCAACCTATAAGAAAACTCGATGGCATGGTTCAGAATCTGGCTAGTGCAGAAGGAGACCTGAGCAAGGATATTCGCTTAGATACGCATGCCGAACTGATTTCGTTAAGCGAAGGGTTTAGCGGCTTTATCCAGAAGCTTAGAGGGATGGTTAACCAACTAAAGCAAATGGGCAACGCTGCCAGACAGAGCTCAGTTGAAGGTAAGCGGGTAAGCCAGGAAACAATGCAGGCAACCAATGATCAACTTTCTGAAATTGATATGGTCGTCACTGCTACGAATGAAATGTCTGCCACTGCATCAGAGGTCTCTAAAGTGGCGGTTGAAGTGGCGGATAATGCTATGCGAGCAAAAGATACCGTATTGGAATCACAAAAGTCGCTTTCAATAGCAGTATCTACCGTTGACTCTATGAGTATAGACATGCAAAAGGTTAATGAGTCTATCTTGACGGTTGCTTCGAGTACACAAGACATTAATCGGATTCTGGATGTCATTCGTGCCATTGCCGAACAAACCAATTTGCTGGCGCTAAATGCAGCGATTGAGGCTGCGCGAGCGGGTGAGCAGGGACGAGGGTTTGCTGTGGTTGCCGATGAAGTCAGAAGTTTGGCATCTAAAACACAAGCAAGTACTGAAGAAATCAACACTATGATCCAAAGTCTGCAAGGTGGCGTGAATCAGGCTGTTGAGGTAATTAACACAGGTTCATCCAAAGCTCAAAGTGCCCGTGAAAAAACACAAGGTAGCTATGATTCATTATCGAGTGTTGTAAAGGATATCACTTCAATCGCCGATCATATTGCTCAAGTAGCAACGGCTGCTGAAGAGCAGAGTGCAGTGAGTGAAGAGGTAAGCCGTAATATGACGGTGATTGGTGATGCCGCTCGAGTGTTGGCAGAATTGGCTGAACGAAGCAATCAGTCCAGTGATGAACTTGAAGACCAGCTAAGCATCTTGGACAGTCAGCTAGCATCACTTAAAACCTGATCGGTTTATCGACCGTAAAGGTGTTCCATTTATTTAAAATGTATCATCCGAATCAGAGCGCTTTTTTCTGTGTTTTATAGTCTTACAGCGTAAATATGTGCTCAAGAATGCCGACACTGCGCCGATTCTGAATAATATCATTCTCTGAGAGCAGTGCGGCAAGTTCATAGGCTATGTCTGCTTCTAAGGTATTTTCTGTTTGTAAGAGCATGGCGGCTATTAATTGTGATGTTCATTTTCTTTTGATTTTATCTTAAATTTTGGAAACTTATGCTTAGCATATTCATGAATTTTTTTGTCCATATCGACAAAACTCTGCAACAGTTAAGCCGCTCTGTTTTTGATAAGCGGAGATGCTTGGCCAGTCGTGTTTGACGTTCTTGGTGTTCTTTTTGGTCATGGGCTAGTTCCTTTTGAAGTTTGGAACGAGCAGTAATTAACTGTAGGGTTTGGCTAGATGTTTATTTTACAGCCGACACGAAGTCTAAGACTTCGCTAGTTTTTTGATGGTCGCCTCTCGCTTTGCCATCGCTGCTTGCATAAAACCATAGCGCTTAAGCTCTGCAAAATATGGCCAAGACTTGGGAACGGAAAAATAGCATGAATAGCTATACTTACGTATAAACTGGTCAATGATAGCAGCACATAACCAATCTTCTAGTCGGCCATTTGGATCAACTATTTCAAACTCAGGCCCTGGTGGTAAAAAATCATGGCTGATTTGAAAGGGTGTTTTCTGATGCACATATTTTTGTAATAGATAGTCGATTATCTTCACCCCAGTGCTACGTCTTCCTATATCAAAGGCGATGCGCGCATAAGTCGAAAGTCGCTCGATATTGGACTCTCCGGCAGCCAGCCTTTTTTTCACTATTCCTAGAGCGTAAAGGAGGTGTGCAAATCTCTGATCGCTACTTAACTTAGTGTCTCGGGAGCAAACATAGGCGGCAACGGCACTCTGGTAGTCTCTCTGAGAGTCATTATCAATCGGTTTCTTAGCATCGGAGTTCTGAGTGTACTTAAATTGAGCAAAAAACTCCTGAGTAGAAAATCCCTCAGGGGCACTTTTTTGCTCGATTTTGTTAACCAAATAACCATCGTTAGCCAATTTCTTTGCGGTATCTTCTTTACAACAAAACAAATTAAGCAAATAGCCGTCTATCGGCGCTTCCAAATCAAATGGCGCCAAAATATTAAGCCCCGGAATGAGCTGGTACGACTCGTACCCTAGATTCTTGAAGGCAGTGATCAGTGGTATATTGACAACTGAACCATGCTTTAGTTCAAACATGACTAAGGGAGAGCATCTTGCGAGAGTATGTTTAGCCTCTTTGAGAATATTTAATTCTTCGCCCTCAGCATCAAGTTTTATGAAATCAAGATGTTGCCATTGATATTTTTCACAACAGTAATCCAGAGTTAACAAGTCGATGGTTTGCTTCTCTCCAGTAGTTGATTCAGTTTCGGTAAGTGAGTTCAGTTCAGCATTTGGAGAAGTATAAAATGTCGCCTGTCCCTGATGATCCGACAAACCGGCCTGAATCAACTCGATAGTGTCCTCGAAATGATTCTGTTTGATCGTCTTGCGTAACGCATCCGCAGTATCCTGTGTTGGCTCAAAACACCAGAGTCTTCCATCAGGCTTTAGTTTACTCGCGATAACTGTACTGTAAAGACCATAATTTGCTCCAATATCAAGCACCTGCATACCTGGCTTGATAAACGCCCGAACAAAATTAATCTCATCTTCAAACCAGCCCCCTTGCTCCTCAAGAACAAAATGGGTCATTAATTTAACCTGTTCTGGTGCACAAATTTCGGTGCCGTCATCAAGTGTAATAAAAGTTGTCTTTAGCGACATAAGTTAGTTTTCTAGTAGTGAGAGAGATAGAAAGGATAAGAGCTATATTGAGCCAAGTCTAGCTTTATGATTAAGCCCGACAACGCTGAATACAATATGTTGTTAAATTGCCCGGTTACGGCCTCACCTGAAAGTAATTAATCTGAGATACCCGATATCGTACTTTACGCATTCTATGAAAGTCGGGCGAACCAATGTAGAGCCCATAATATTTATCTTCGGCACTTCTTTGTATCTTTTTTCTAAATGTGAATAATGATGCTTTAATAATCATAGTGATTGTGCTCGATCAGCGTAGGTGCGCGTCTGTGCATTTTAATGTCAAATTAAGTTAGTGGCCGAATTAAATGAATAAGGTTAAAGAAATTGCGTTAAAGAAAAGGGCTATGCAGTTAATGACTGAAAAAAGGTACGTAGAAGCAAGGGCCGCTGTTAAGAAATTATTAAAAGCATTTCCAGCCGACGTTGAATGTTGGTTCGCTTTAGGGCAGTTACAGGTTGGATTGGGTGAATTTGAGTTTGCTGTTGAATCTTTTGACAAGGCCTGCCAGTCGCCCTCTCCTATATTACCTGTTGCCCTTGAAAAAGCAGTTGATGTTTGCATTCAACATCTGCCTAAAAAGAGTAAGCTTGGTATAGTATTCGCTTCCAAGTTGGTTAAGTTGAAACCAGAGTCTGCCCGGGCTCACTTCTGTCTAGGCTTTTTCTTATTTAACCTTAGACTCTATTTGTCAGCAGAAGCCAACATCTTAAAGGCAGTAGAGCTTGATCCCGAAAACGTGCTCTATTTGAATTATTGTGGACAGTTGTACACTTATACTGCTCAGATAGAAAAAGCTTTATATTTTTATGGCAAAACCCTAAAGATTAACCCGCATGATAGGCAGGCT
This sequence comes from Oleiphilaceae bacterium, assembly GCA_041622015.1. Taxonomy (GTDB): domain Bacteria; phylum Pseudomonadota; class Gammaproteobacteria; order Pseudomonadales; family Oleiphilaceae; genus PZPK01. Next base: position 4,878 of record JBFJZQ010000027.1, on the reverse strand, counting down.
TCCTTATGTAGACTAATGACCTATAACTATGCAGATGGCGTTGATGAGGCGGTGGTGATTGATGCCCATCGTCAGTTCGGGGTAACTTTGGAAAAACAATTCGCGCAGTTGGAGTCATTTTCAAAGCCTAAAAATAGACAGTCTTCGCGAATACGTCTTGGCTATGTTTCTCAGGATTTCAAAGCCCATTCGGTAGCATATTTCTTTAAAGCCTTAATTGAAAATTATTCAAAAGAGCGTTTTGAAGTAACCTGCTATTCAGATGTGGAGGCTCCGGATCAGGTAACAGAAGAGATTAAATGTAAGGCTGATCACTGGTGTGATAGTAGATTGATGTCGGATGAGCAGTTGTATAAACAGGTTCGATTAGACCAGATAGATATCTTGGTAGATTTAGTTGGATATGCTGGTGCAAGCCGGGCAGGAGTTTTTGCGCGTAAAGCTGCGCCAATACAGGTTATTTATTTAGGCTACCCTAATACATCCGGTTTGAGCAGAATGGATTTTCGGATTACTGATGAGTGGTCTGATCCAGCGGAATGTAAGGAAAAGAGGTATACGGAAACTTTAGTGCGTTTGCCGAGTGGCTTTTTATGTTATAGCCCTAACCCTGATGCTCCTAAAGTAGGTGAACTTCCTGCAATGCGAGATGGAAAAGGTCTGCGTTTTGGTTCATTCAATTCGTTTCAGAAAATATCACCTCAGATGCTGAAGGTTTGGGCGAAAATATTGTCTGCGGTTCACGGTTCAACCCTGTTAATAAAGGCTCAGCCGCTTCACGAAAAAATGCTCTGTGAGCGAGTATGGCTTGCTTTTGAAGCTGAAGGAATTGATCGCGCTCGGATTGAATTGAGTAGTTGGACATTTGATGTATGTGGTCATTTGGAAAATTATAGTCAAGTCGATATTCATCTTGATACTTTTCCTTATAACGGGACAACCACCATATTTGAAGGCTTATGGCAAGGTGTTCCAACGATTACGCTAGCAGGTGACTCCCATCGTTCGAGGGTTGGTCTAAGTATTCTTACGCAGGTTGGGTTGGCTGATTTTGTTGCGAGCAGTGAGCAACAATACATTGACCTAGCAGTTCGTAAATCTAAAGATTTAGTCGCATTGGCTGAACTTAGGCGAGAGCTGCGCGGGCAATTATATAATAGCCCACTTATGGACCGGACGCGTTTTATCTCAGAGCTTGAGAAATGCTATGAGGACATGTACTCGACATTACCTGATGTTGAAAATGACACTGATCTTTGAATAAGAAGAGGAAAATAAATCCGTCTGTCTTTTCCGTGGTCTTCGTTGTAATTTCAAATTGAACAGGTGTTATCTTTTTTTTCTGAAAATTTGTGCGTGTGACTATTTACCATCAGCTTGGTCATATAGGAGTAATGCAAAAGCAGGTAACTGGATGATTCACCATAGATCACAAGATGTTACACAAGAAACGAAAGATATTTCTTGGCAAGCACAGCGGTGTCTTTTTTCGTTATCGAAGCTTAGTAGCGAAAGGAAAAAAATCTCAAGTTGCTATTACGGCAGTAGCTAGAAAGTTATTAGGGTTTATGCGGGATATTGCACGATTAGAGCAATTAAAGCATAGAGTTTAAAAAATTTGACTGGTCGGTTGATATTACTCAGATAGAGTAATCCACGTTAAGAATTAAGTAGCCTTGTTTGATCGGTGCTTGTTTATCCTTGGCTTTGTTGTAGCAAATGAACTAAACCCCATTCATGACGGTCAGATTCATATCAGACCCCATGACGACAGAAAGGCTGTTAATTAATTTTCTAAAATCTACAAGCTGTCGGTGAAGATAAGTATGGGAGGGCCGAACAAAGATCTTCATGATAAGCCCTTTATCAGGCTTACTAAAAAGTCAGGCGATATGGTCTCAGGAAACGTCAGCTCAACTGCTTGAGTCATCATAGTGATGGTTTGCTCAGAAATTGTAACTTGTGTGACTTTTTCAGATATCTGTCGAACAACTGTTTTCAACAAACTGACTTTTTGTCGAGCATCGCTGCTTATTGAGGAAGAACGAAGAGGTGATGATTTTAGGTATGGAACAAAACTCTGCAACAGTTAAGCCGCTCCATTTTTGATAAGCGAAGATGCTTCGTCAGTCGTGTTTGACGTTCTGGGCGTGCTTTAAATTGATAATTTTCCGATTTGTAATATCGGCAATCTACATTCCGATACTCTGAAGCTTAGAAACTTTAGTGATCTGCTTTGGCTCGAGCATCACTTAACACCTGACGTCTCCGAAAAACTGATCGAAGTTTTTTTATGCTCCTGCCCTTGAAGTCGACAACCGAAATGTTCGGCTGCTCGTCTCGTTCAAGATAGTTTAGCCTGTTTTTTTGTTGATATAACTAATGATAATGTTCAACAGCACTCTATTGTTAATAGAACTATATCGCCGAGTTATGTATTACTAATCTTTTACGGTCATTCTCCAAACTGGACGTCATAATGACGTTATTGCATCGCTAAAGTTTGGATTAAAATTTATTCTGCTTCCGTAATAAAACCTAAAGCGCTGATCCCTGATCGTTGCACAGCACTCATGATAGAGATCACTTCTTCATACCTCAGGTTTTTGTCCGCCCGAAGTTGAACGCCCGGTTGGGGTTGCTGCCCTGCTGCATCGCTAAGACGTTTATTAAGTTCATTTAAGTCAATCAAGTCTTCATTCCAGTAAAGTTGTGCGTCAGATGTCAGGCTCACACTAATGGTATCGGTTTGAGTGTCATTAGGCGTGGCATCCTTTTGGGCAAGATTGACATTGACCGAATGTGTAAGGACCGGCACCGTCAGCATAAATATAATCAGCAGTACGAGCATGACATCTACGAGGGGGGTCATGTTGATTTCACTCATGACGGCATCGTCATTATCAAAGCTATGTCCAAACGCCATGTTATTTCACCTCTTTTAATGGGTTTATCTTAGTCTGCATAGCTTCAGTTTGAGAGCCGGAGAAGTGTACGCCGGTCAGAAAGTAGGCATGTAGCTGATGGGCAAAGCGTTTGAGTTTGCCAAGTACGCTCTTATTGGCTCGCACTAGCGCGTTATAGGCGAGTACTGCAGGAATAGCGACGGCAAGACCAAATGCGGTCATGACTAAAGCTTCGCCCACCGGCCCGGCAATTTGATCAATGCTCGCTTGTCCAGATGCACCGATTTTTACCAATGCATGATATATGCCCCAAACGGTGCCGAATAAACCAATAAAAGGCGCCGTGGAGCCGACTGACGCGAGAAGGGTTAAACCTCGTTGAAGACGTTCAGCACTTTCATCAATCGCGCTACTGAGGCTGTCTGTTACCCAATCGGTCAGAGGCAGTTTGCCGTGCAAGTCTTGCTGGTGTGTCTGATGATGCATTAATGCCGAGTAGCCCTGTTCACTAAGGTAGCGAAAAGGGTGGGCCGGTGTGTTGCTACCCAATAATTGCTGCGCCTCATGAAAGTTTTGGGTATGCCAAAACGATTTGGCTGCTTCAAGCTGTTTGCGCAGAGTAAAAAGATGCCAAGTGCGTATCGCGATGATGGTCCAAGAAGCAAGCGACATAATGAATAATAGCAGGGCGACACAGAGTATCACGCTGTCGCCCTGTTGCCAGATGGCACTCAAACCATAAGGGTTGTCATTTAATGGCAGTGTTGCGGGTGTGTTCATGTTTCTTACCTTTTTGAGGTGTTTAATTTAAATTCAATGGGCATTAAATAGTGTTGTGTGATGGCGATGCCGTTCATGGTGGCTGGCTCATAGCGCCATTTAGTCGCAGCGGAAAGCGCCGCCTTATCGAGCCGTGCATAGCCACTGGATTTGTGAATGCTGATTTCCTCAATACCTCCTTGAGATGAAATCAACAAACTGAGCGTAACAGTGCCTTCTTCTTTCAAGCGTTTGGACAGCTTGGGGTAAACCGGTGGGTGATTTTGTGTCGATCGGGCATCGACTTCTATGGCAGTAACTACCGTATCTTCTGATGCCTTTGTGTCGTCATCCGTTTCGGTTGTATTGTGTGAATTATGCTTGAAGTCCTGAAGTTCTTTTTCAGTATCCATTGCGGCTGTCTCAACCGGATCGGGTATTTTCGTTTGCTCGGTTTTGATTTCTGTTTCTTTTTTTGGCATAGGATCAGGGACTGGAAGTGGTGCAATGGCTTTAGCCTGTGGAATCGGTTTGGTTTTCGGTTTTAATTTTGGTTTTATTTTTGCCTGTGGCTCGGGTTTAGCCACAGCGATTGTTTTAGGTTTGTTTTGAGGTAGCTTACTGGTATCCACTTTGGGTGTTGATGATGCAACTAGGCTTGCGAATAAGACCTTAGGTTTTTGGCTTTTTGCTTGAGGTTCTTCAGGATTTAGCATTAGCCAAATAGCGAATATATGCAGTATCAAAACCACTAGAAAAGGCAGCAAATTACGAAAAAGCAGTAGGTAAGACATTGTGCATCCGTTGATGAGCTTAGCTTAAGATCAAAATATTCAAATTTGTAAAAAAAATGACTCAGAAACGCATGCAGGAAAATGACCTTGCATGCGTTTGCTTAGTTGGCCAGTAGAGTTCGCTTTTATAAACTCATGGTCATGCCGACAGTTAATGTCAGGGGTTTATTAGGGCGTGCGCCATCCGGGTTTCGGGACACTATTTTCTGGGTATCAAAGAGATTTTCAAATTTGATAAAGGTTTCAGTGGTGTCATTCAGCGCATAACGACTAATGAGATCTACGACAAACAGATCTTGGGTTTTTTCCAGCGCATTGCCACTGCGATTACAGCCATTTTTCACACACATCTCGTCGATATATTTTGCGACAATGTAGTTATTCCAAGTGCCTTGCTCAAGGCCAAGACGTAAGCTAGC